>NZ_JALNPM010000012.1:0-172568 GCF_024520875.1 Pantoea sp. Ft-CA_14
ATATCCTGCTCCGGCGTCCAGCTCCACTTGCCGTCCGCGTCCACCGCTGCGCTGCCGACGAGCTCGCCGTTGTCATAAATGTTGACGTGATCGATGTCGGCGGTTGCGTCGCCGGAAAGGGTCGGCCGCGCGTCGTCAGTGACCGAGCCGCTGGCAATCTCGCCGGTGATCGCACCGACGTCGTCCGTCAGGGTGACTGAGTCACTGACAATGCCGGAGTTGATGTTATCTGGAGGAGTTATGTCCGGTCGGGCACCGTTGGACGGCGGAGAGACATTACCCGCAGGATCGACAACCACGATAGTTACGTCGGTATCCCCTTCATGGACAGGGTTAGGCTGGATACTCCAGTCACCATTTTCATCAACTACAACCGTGGTGGTTTCACCGGTACTGCCATCGGAAATAACCACAGTTGAACCAGGTTCTGCTTTACCTGAGATTTGTTCATCATCATTGCTATTTATAACCGCCGCTTCTGGCGAAGAGGTGTCAGTAAACTCTTCAGTCAGGCTACCGCTATTGCCCGCACTATCAGTTACCGTAACAGTGACGGTGCCATTTGGTTGTGAAGTCGGTGCTTCCACATACCAGTTACCTTCACTGTCCGTCTGGGTCGTGATCTGGGTGCCATCAGGCAGTTGAATGACAACCTGTGAGTCAGGGCTATTCGATGTTCCGGAAAACTCTGGACGACCATCATTATCACTGTCCGCAACAGGATCAAGTGTCACCGATACACTCTTAGCGGAAGAGTCATGGCCACTGCTACCACGCCCGGACGCACCAATAGCAACGCCGCCTGCCGCGCCGCCCAGCAGCATAAAAGGCAACCAACCAAAATTGTTGTGACTGGCAGTCAGCGGATCGGCACTGGCATATCCTTCACCACCTAATACCTGTTCACCGCTCTGACCTTCAGTTAAAGCTGGCGGGTATTCAGCCACATCGCCGGAAGTCGGCACATATTCATAAAATTGACCGTTTTCGCCCAGCCCAATCAGATGAACGTTTTCATTATCATAATAATCTTCCAGTACAATATCAGGATGCTGAGAATCATCCTGGCTAAAGAAAAGCTGCAGATTATTGCCAACGCGCCTGGTTACAACCATTTGCGGAGCATGTCCTGTAGCGCTATCGATCAGTTCTATATTTAATGCACCCTGATGCGGAACTTTGATCGTTGTAGGATTTTCAGATTTTGTATCAACAGTGTATGAAGAGATAATACCCTTCACACCACGCAAGTTCACTTTCAACATAACAACCTTCTTAATTAACGAGGATTGATTAAATTCAATAGAAATAAGGCTTTCACAAACCCTTAATCTCTATATTCATATACTTCGAATAACCGTGATTTTATGACGAGATAATCTGCAATCCTGACATTGCTTCCAGCACAACTCTTGATTCTGGAGTCAGTGAACGGCATTATCAGAACTGATTAATAAAAAATATGGTGCCAGATTGCATCAATGCAGTGAGTATGCAGCGCCCTGAGCTTTACTGCTTTTATCAGCTATCTTCATAGCATTGCTCTGAGCATGACTACTGTCAGAATTTAATAGTGAAGAAGCCACCGGGTGATTCAATAGTTTTGACTCGCCCGCTTCAGAACAAGAACGTTCATTCAATACACGCGATAACGTACGTGATTGTGCTTTGAGACTGGTTAAAACAGATTCAGCTTCCTTTGCAGGCACCAGACGCGCCGTGATTTTCTGCTGATCATTTACCGCTAACTGATAGTAATAGCGCTCACCTGATTTCAGCTCTGGTGTGGGTACTTCAATTTTTGCTGGCTGGACAAAATCATGCTGGCTGAACATAACGTCCAGTTTTTTCTGGCCAGGACACACACTAATTTCAGTCCCTCTATCACCTGACATTACGCTAGTATAGTATTGATTATTAACAAATACGTTAACGACGCGTTTTGATGCGGCAGGATTTTTTTCATCAATACGGTAGACAATAATGTGCGCACGCGGGTCGTGTATCTGCTCCGGCGCCTTGTCATTTTTGACTTCTTTAAACAACGATGGCGCAGGAGCGTTCTGCAATGGCGCCGCCTCAACATAATTGCAGTACAGGTAGCCTGTAAGTAATAAAACCATACTCAGCATTACTCCCTGCATAAATTTAAAGGGACTATTCGATGCTTTGCATGTTAAACGTGAATTATTTTCCATATAACTCTCCTTAAGGTGCTTAATCACTATATTTAAAACACCTTATATCCGATGTTGAACAGGAGTTGACAACTCCTTAAAAAATAAAAAATGGGAAATTTAAACAGCGCAGAAGGGTGAGCCTACGCCTCTGGATAACGTTAAATCTCATTTACATTGATAACTCCTTTGTAAAGTTCAAGCAACGAGACATCATTGATAAATGCATTAAATTCTTTGTCTCCTTTCAGAGCGAACTTTCTCATCACATTATATTTATGTGCATAGATTGTTTTAACTGACAAATCTAACCTTTTTGCTGTCTGGATTACACTGTATCCTTTCTTCAAAAAACTAAGCACCTGAAGTTGCACCACGGTGATACGTGCAAATTCGCACCGTAAACAGTCTGAAGGCAGATATCCCATAACTCTTCCCTGAGTGTTTAACCAGGCCTTGGTTATTTTCTCAGTGATTAAACGTACCGAATCCCTTTTTGACACTTCAAGCAAAGATTGATAACAAAATGGTAACGGTTTTTTAATTTTCTCTCCGAAATCATCGGTAAATACCAATATGATACTGCCAGGCTTTCGCTCGCGATAAGCGGGTTGACACATATAAAGACGCCATTGCGAAACATTGATCAGGATGAAGTCAGCCTGCCGCAGGTTATGACTATCAAAACCTGATAAAAATTTTACTTCTGCATCAGATAGCAGTGCCTCCTCAATTACCTTTGATATGCCCAGTCTGAAGAAGTAATTGTCATCCGTACAAACCACATTAACATCCATTTTTTCCCTTCAGCATCACAAAATTCACGATGACAAATATTATATTCAGGTGAACTTACCGTTAATCAGTACCAATTCGCCTTTCTCTTTTAGTTCCTTGAGCACTCTGCAAATGGAACTTTTTGATAAATGAGAACTATTTTCAATAAGATATAGTGCTGAAAATCGTTTCTTTAAATGAGTCGGCAGTTTTTTCCATCTTTCAATCAAAGAAATAACTTCATCATATGAGTTACTTTTTGGTAACTGAATGTAATTCATCAGATCAGAATACTGTCCTGATAAAATAGACATTGCGTCATTAAAAAGATCTTTCTCAAAAACCAATCGCCAGAACACGTCATAGTCAATGAAACTGACTTTTCCATAATCGACTCGTTCCAGATAGACTGGCGGCTCGTCTAAAGCTGGAGTGACGCCGACAACAAACGGAGCGGATAAGATATTCAAAACCTTATTCTCGCCTTTAAGTTTAAGTAAAAAATCGCCGTCAAGAATGAACATAACGCGACGTACATGATCTTTAGTCAAATGATAACGGCGCTTGCCTCTTGAAATTTCATCTGGATTAGCAATCTGCGTAAATCCTGCTAATGCATCGATGATCCGTTCATGATTTTCAGTCACTCTATACATATTAATTAACTCAATCTAACTGACGCATTGGTCAGTGATTAGCAACAATTCGTAAAATCAGTTTTTTATAGTCTCTTTCTCTTTCGCCTGGTGTACTCGCTTACCTGAGCTCGCCTCCATAACTCGGGCAGTTAAAAATAGTCTTTATCGGTTCCACTATAATAAAACCGTCCCAACAAAATTCAAAACCGCAAATACAAATAAATAAAGACATTCAGGCTAATAAAAGAAACAATAACCAGATCTTACACCATTCAAACGCTGTTTAGTTAGCACATAAATCTACTTTGTAGCACCTTACGGGCAGTGTTATAACTTTTTTCCTAAAAAAAGAATTTCCCATTACCATTTGAAAGATGATGTTATGAGCATGCTATTTTAAAAGCACGCATTTAAACACCTCTCTCAATTTTCCAGCATGGCTGAAAAGAAACAAATCAAATTGGCATCAATGTTAATGCTCCTTACTAAAGTTACGCTGTCAGGCAGCATTGCATGGAAGGAATTAAACCACGGCACCCATCGAACAGATACTTAAATTGATTATCTTTAAATATTTAGTTTTTTATCCTGACATATATGATTTAATTAGCTTAAATCACCAGAAACTGGCAAATGGGATTTTTCCCTTTTTAATTCCACTTCTCAAATGACATCACATTCAGGCAAGTGAAATCATTAACTCATGACTTTATGCACAAGCTTATTCATAGATAAATCAGTTTCACTGAACCGCGTTCATGGCATGCGCTTCCCGGATGCCAGATAATTTTAAGCATCAGGCATAAGCAGTGCTGTTAATGGTTAAATCACGCATAAGAATAATGTACGCTCAAAAAATTCCAGAATACCAACAGCAGTTAATATTATGTAAAAATATAATAGCCATATCCTTGCTTACGATAACAAAAGAAGAATTATGGATGTTTTACTATTTCATTTTTTATGACCACCCATTCTAATAGCGCCGTTCGCTAGAAGCGGCATAAATAATAATATTGAAAAAATGATACATGGAGATATCGATGAGAGAGTTAACATCTTTTGAAATGCAAAACGTTTCAGGAGCAGGTTTTTTTGACTTTATTGGCGCTGTAGTTGTCGGTGCCGTTACGGGTATTAGTTCTTTTGGTCTTAAATGGGGAATGAGTGGCGGAAGCACCGGTGGCGTGTTAGGCGTTGGTATTGTCTCTGCCGGTGTAGGTCTGATTGTCGGCGCAGTCCTTGGTCTTGTTGATGGTGCTTTATATGGTGCTATGAATGGCTGGGATAGCACGGCAGGCTGGTTTAACGCGGTCGTTGAAAACCAGTTTGATCCTAATGCATCTGTAATTACAGCTTAAGGAAACAACATGCGTGAATTGAACAATAAAGAAATCGAAGGCGTTAGCGGTGGTTCATTAACTTCGGTGATCCTGGATTTCTTTAAGCAGCTAGGCGCAAGCTCAGAAGAGAAAACTGAATGGACGCGCCCAGACTCAATTCCAGCAGCGAACCCGGTTAGTGGGTCTGCCTTTGGCATGGGTATTGTTGGTGTCGCAGCAGCAGTCGTATTTGGATTGCTGATTTTCTAATTCTCTTGTGAGGAATGAATCCTCCAGGGAAGTGAATGATTATTAAATCGTTCATTAATTGATGTTATTAATTATTTTATACAAAGGAAAGTATATGAAAAAGTTATCTATGGTTGCTCTTGGTCTGATGCTGGCTGCTGCTCACGTTAATGCTGCTGAAGCTTCAGATGGCACCATTAACTTCACAGGAAATATTGCGTCTCAGACTTGTACTGTAAGCGTAAACGGCGGCGGCAGCACTGCAACCGTTACACTGCCTAAAGTAGCAAGTAGCATTTTAAGCACATCTGGTCAGACTGCAGGTAACACTCGCTTCACTATGGCGCTGAGCAATTGCTCAGCTACGACTGGTGACGTGTACGCTTACTTTGAACAAGGTGCCAACGTCAATGCTGATGGTCGCTTGACCAATACTGGTACTGCAACGAATGTTGACCTGCAGCTGCTTAACGGAAATGACGTGTTGAACGCGGGTAGCACTGAGCAGACCACCTCTCCAAAAACTGTCGCTCTGACTGCTGGTGCAGGTACTCTGACCTATTCTGCTCAGTACTATGCAACTGGTGCAGCTACTGCTGGTACCGTCTTATCAGCTGTGAACTATTCAATCAATTACCTGTAATTGATTATGGTGGGAGCATCTGTTCCCACCTCTCTTCCTCTATCATCATTTCTGTCAAAATCATGAAAAAAAAAAGTTTTAAATTTTTGATCTCCTGTCTGCTGGCTTTTACGGTGACTACATCGGCTTTTGCCAGCGTGACGATTATCGGCACCCGGGTAATCTACCCCTCAACAGAAAAAGAAGTCACAGTCCGCTTAGATAACCATGGCAATCAACCTGCGCTGGTACAGGCCTGGATTGATAATGGAAATCCTGATGAAGCACTGGATAAAATAAACGTACCGTTTGTCTTGCTACCGCCTGTTTTCCGTATGGAGGCTAACAAAGGACAGACATTACGTATCGTTTATACTGGTTCAAACCTGCCCAAAGATAAAGAGTCGGTATTCTGGCTTAACGTACTCGACATCCCTCCTCGCGATAAAAGCCTTGCGAATCAAAATCAGTTGCAAATGGCTATTCGTAGTCGCATCAAAATTTTCTTTCGCCCAGCCCGGTTCGATGCGATGCAAGCCACAGAAGCAGCGTCGGGTCTTATCTGGCATCAAGGGGAGAAAGCGAATCAGCTGACAGCAACCAATAACTCTTCGTTTTACGTCAACGTTTCACAGATCAATGCCGAGGATAACGCGGGGCGAAAAGTAGTCAGTGAAAAGGGAGAAATGCTTGCACCAGGCGAAACAAAAAGCTTCTCCCTAAAAGGATTGAACGCAAATCAAATAAAAACAAACTTTCATTATCAATATCTGGATGATTATGGCGCTGCACGCAATGTAGACGCCAAAATTAGTCAGTAACTTTGGTAACTCATCAGGGGTAATAATGATGGCAAGGATGATTAAAAATAATAAACCAACGGGAAAAATATTTTACCGATCTTTTCTGGCGCTTTTTTTAACTGCATCAACAGGCGCCGCATTTGCAGAAAATTCGTATGATTTTGACGAATCATTTGTGAAGAATCTACCGGGCGTTAAAGTTGATGTGGCCCGCTATGCAACCGGTAACCCTATTGATCCTGGTACTTATACGCTGGATATTTTCCTGAATGGTCGTCAGATTGGTCGGGAAAATGTTCAGGTCATTCGTGAAGGGGCGGGAACCAAAGCGTGCCTTTCCTATGATCTGGTCAAAAGCTTGTCACTTAAGGACACAGTTTTTAGCCCGGGACAAGCTGAAGATTTGCGCTCTGGTAAACAGTGTATGGCGCTGGAGGAGGTAGTTAAAGAGAGTCATGCAGCTATCAATTCTGCCGATATGCAGATGGATATCTCAATTCCGCAAATTTATCTGTTGCGATCTGCGCGCGGCTACGTTGCGCCAGAATTCTGGGATAAGGGTGAAACAGCACTCACGCTAACCTATAACACCAACTATTATCGCTCTGTAAATCACGGTCAGGCATATGACTCATTTTATGGCCGTGCGCTGGCGGGCTTTAACCTTGGCGGATGGATGTTCCGTCACGATGGTTCTCTCAGCTGGCAACGTCAAAAAAACAACGAGTATCATCATTACGATGCAATTAACACCTATGTCCAGCGTGATATTCCGCAAATAAAATCACGGCTGTTATTAGGTGAAGGCAATACCAGTGGCGAAATTTTCGATACGCTTTCTTTTCGTGGTGCGCAAATATCTACAGTTGACCAGATGTGGCCAGACTCTCAGCGAGGCTATGCACCAGAAATCCGCGGCGTAGCCCGAACCAACGCTCAGGTAACTGTATCGCAAAATGGCAACAAAATTTATGAAACGACGGTTTCACCAGGCCCTTTTAATATCACCGATCTTTATCCTACAGGCTACGGTGGTGATTTAGACGTGACCGTGAAAGAAGCTGACGGCGGTGAGACCCGTTTCTCAGTTCCTTACGCAGCGATGACGCGTCTGAAACGTCCGGGCATGACTTTTTATAGTCTGACCGGTGGTGTATCCCGAAAAGACAATATGGTTTATACACCTTCGGTCTATCAGGGCACTATTCAGCATGGTTTTAGCAATAGTCTGACCGGTTACTCAGGTATTCTGGGATCAGATAACTACACCTCTGTGCTGTTGGGAGGTGCATTTGGTTTACCTGTTGGTGCGATCTCACTGGATATTACTGGGGCTCAGACAAAATATGGTGATGAGAAAAAGCAAGGTGTAAGTTATCGGGCAACTTATAGTAAGAAGGTTTCTCAGACTAACACGAATTTTACTCTGGCGGCTTACCGCTTCTCATCATCCGGTTATTACAGTTTTGATAACGCATTACAAATCAATAACTATTATAAAAAAAATCATAAAAACAGTTCGTCAAATTATCTTTCGCGCCCCAAACAACGTTTTTCTATGACGGCAAGCCAAAATTTTGGGGAGTCATATGGGAATATCTATCTTACTGGTTTCGTTCAGAATTACTGGGATTCTGCCGGAACAAATACGCAATTTCAGCTGGGTTACAATAATACAATTGGTCGGGTCTCCTATACTTTATCAGCAAACCGATTATTATATTCAACCGGCGGGCATGACACTCAACTGTCACTCGACTTCTCGGTGCCAATTGGTAGCGATAGTCAAAGTTATGTAACCGGAAGTGCGACACATAATAAACAGGGTGTGAATGCACAAACAGCAGTTAATGGTGTTCTGGGTGAACATGACCAATATAACTATAACGTTGGAATAGCGCGCGATACTGATAATGAGAAGTCCGGTTCAGTTAGTGGGCAATACCGTTCGCCCTACAGTATGCTGACGGCGTCTTATACTAAAGGGGAAAACTATTATTCTGCCTCGGGTGGTATCAGCGGTGCGGTAGTCGCTTTACCTGATAGCATTAATTTCAGCGCTTATCAGTCTACGACTTATGCTGTTGTTACCGCAGAAGATGCAGAGGGCGCGCGTGTACTTGGCTATCCCAATATTGTGTTAAACGGCAGCGGCAAAGCTATTGTGCCAAACCTTAACCCGTACCGGATAAACGAACTGGCCATCGACCCAAAAGGAATTCCACTGGATGTTGAGCTTGAATCAACTCAGCAGCGCGTTATTCCTGTTGAGGGTGCAGTCGTCAGACTTGATTATAAAACCAGCAAAGGAAAGCCACTGTTAATTCGGGCTAATCAGCCGAACGGAAACGCCTTGCCATTTGGTGCAACGGTTAATGATGAAGACGGTAACCTTATCACCACTGTTTCACAGGGTGGTCAGATTTATGTGAGGTTAAATAAAGATGTCAGCCGCCTGCATATTTCCTGGGGTAAAGCAGCCAGTGATAAGTGTCTGGTTAACCTGGAGTCTGGTGTTGTTAATTCCAGTGAAAACAACACACTTGCAAGGCTCACAACAACATGCAGCAGCGATCAATCAAAACCTGTTCGCTACGTGTCTAACGGCGAAATGAACAAAGATAATCAGGGTTAATCGGGTGACATTATGATGTTTATTAACTTTAGAAGGACACTGACCAGAATAGTCAGCATCATGATTATGGTATCTGGTTTCGTCATGCTAGCACCAATTAATGCGAACGCGGCAGATGATGTCACACTGACGTGCAAAAAATCTCTTTCTGATGCGGTATTAGATTTCCGCTCACTGGGGATAAATATTTCGGCAGCTGTTCCGGTGGGCACGGTCGTTTATAGTGGCAATTTAACAGTCACGTTCAAATGTGCCCTGGATAATCTGCAACAGTTTTTTGATGGTTTAACGGGAGAAGTGTACTTAAAGCGTAAAACAATAGCTGAAGATGCACTCGGTTATGGCTTAACCATTTATACCGGTTACGGTGGTGAAATGTCCACCGACGCTGCCAATATTCCTACCGGCAACAAGATCGCTACTTACGCGTTAACCAGTGGCGGTACAGTCGGTGCTTATACTGATGTCACATTGAATGTGCCTTTTCAGATTGTGCGGACGTCAAACTCGATGGCTGGCCCCAATTTGCTTCCGGACTATGTCAACGTATTTGATGTAGGCTCATTGGTACCAGGGAATGACCTGAAACTTTATGTCAGATATATTAAAAGCGGCATCACTGTGAGGGATCAAACCTGCTCAGCAGCAGGTGATGTTAACCCGAAGGTGTCATTAGGGAGTTACACAGCGAATACCAGCAGTGGGTTGGGTTCCGGTATTGGACAAACCAGCCCATCTACCGCTTTTAATCTTCAGCTTAACTGTGAGGCACTTCTTTCAGGTACCTTTGACGTTATGATGCAGTTAGATGGGGATGCGGCTGATGGGCTATCGGATGTCGGCGTAGTTTCTCTGAATTCGACCTCAACTGCCAGCGGAGTGGGTGTTCAGATTCTGAATGAAAGTCAGCAACCTGTTGCACTGGCAGCACCATACAGAGTTGCAGCTTATCCACTGTCGTCTGCATTGATAACAGTGCCCTTATATGCACGTTATTACCAGACTGCAGCCACAATAACTCCTGGTAGTGCTAACGCAGTTGCTACCTATACCATTAGTTATCAGTAACCATATGGGCTCTTCGGAGCCCTTTACCAGACTTTATAAACTGAGAAAGGATTTTATCAGTGGATAGGCCATTAAAAGGAAGGAGGTTTAAAGTTGGTGTCTCTGATGAGAGTCCTTTTATTTTTTATTCAATACAAAAAATACTCTCAACCGGATTTCACAACCTGGACATTGCAGCATACCCGGTAGAAGCAGAAAATCTTTTCGTAAAACTGAATAGCGATCCTCCTGATATATTAATTACTGATTTTTGCTTTAACTTTGAACGTAATGATTTGAACGGCGTTAGAAAGCTAGAAGAAATTTACAACCATAATGCTAACCTTAAAATCATTATCTTTACGGCACAGAATAGCCCGGCCATTTTGAAAAGAATATTGCAAATTCCGGTAAATGCAATAGTAAGCAAACGTGATGATATACGGGATCTGGTAGAAGCCTTGCACTGGCTTTGCTCATCTAATTCTGAAATATTTTATTCAGAAAAGATGAAAGATCTGGCGCAATCTGCTTCAGATGAGCCCGCACAGACTCTTTTATCACCCGCAGAAGTTGAAGTAATCAGACTTTTTGCTATCGGGTACAGTTTAATGGAGATATCTAAAGCACGTAAACGTAGTATCAGTACGGTTGCAACGCAGAAATATAACGCCATGCGTAAACTTCAGCTGCAGTCTAATACTGATTTGATTAAATATGTCTTTGCCCAGCAACTCATTTAATTTCGGGCTTAATTTTTAAGAAACAGCGAGCATCATGAAATTTTATAATTTTAAAATTGCATTTATTGTACTGTCCTGCGTGCCATTTGGATCTTATGCAACCAGCTTACAGCAGGCTGCCCGAGCCGCATTAACCTATGACTCTGCATTGCAATCCAGCCAGATGACCAGTGAAGCCGATCAGCAAAAATACTGGCAGGGTATGGCCGGAATGTTGCCCACATTGACGCTCGAAGGAAACTGGGATCGTCAGGAACAGCCGGATAAAAAATATCAAAGTGGTGTAACAAATCACAGTTACGATCTCAGTGTCAGACAACCCCTGTTTGATATGAGTAAATATGCTGGCTGGCGTAAAGGCGTTGCTATTGCCAATACCGCTGAAGCCCAGTCAAAAAAAGCTGAAGAAAAGTTATTAAATGCGATCAGTAATGCCTACTTTTCGGTGCTCTATCAGCAGGAAGTTTTACAGGCTGCGAAAGCTGCCAGTCACAACTTCAAACAACAGCAGCAAAAACTGCAGGCCGGTATTCTGAATGGACAAAACACCCGTACAGAGCTGGATGAAGCTAAGGCCAATTACGCTCTTGCTCAGGCCAAAGAAATAGAGGCGAGCAATCAGTTATTGCTGGCTGGAGAAGCATTTCGTCGCTTATCAGGTGTCAGCCCGGACACTGTCGAGCCGGTAAACTTTCAGTGCCTTAACGCTTCGCCCTACGCTTCTTTAACTGATGCGATTAATGCCAGCCAGCAACGTAACACTGAAATCAAAATTGCCCTGTTTCAGAATGATCAGGCCGATGCTGATGTATTGGCTGCAGATGGCGCACATATGCCTGTCGTGTCACTTTACGCCAGATATGGCAAAAACTGGAGCCGTAACGATAACGACGATAATTTACTTTATGATGCTATTTTTGGCACTAACTCTAAAAGTAATAATCTGCAGTATGGCGTTAACGTTTCTATTCCATTATTCGCGGGTGGCAGCCAGATTTCACAATCTTATGAAGCAGCCTATCGCCGTCAGGCAGCGAAATATTCCATCATGGAAGCACAACGCAAAGCGGCTACAGATACACGTTCAGCATGGCTTAGTCTTACGAATGGAAAAGCGTTAATCAACGCGCAGAAAAATGCCGTCGAGTCTTCACGCGAAAAAGTGGTGTCTGTTCAATATGGCCGGGAAATGGGTTTCCGTACGGTAAATGATGAGCTTGATGCTCAGCAAAAATATTTTAGTGCGCTTAAAGATCAGGCTGAAGCTCGCTTCAATTACCTGAACGCCCTCATTAATCTGGCACAAAGTACCGGATCACTATCAATCGACATGCTGAATTTTTTTCAGTGCCGTTAATCCCTTACTCATGATGATTATATAAATGGAACAGTCACTATTCCGTCAGGAGGCACTTGATGCAGCCAACCGTGGAAACCTGGGCATTGTGGCACTCTATTGCCCACCTTATCGCTGGTTAGTTATTTCCGTTGTAGTGCTGGTCACTGCCGCGACAGCGCTGTTTTTTATATTTGGCAGCTATACAAAATATGAATCATCTACCGGAGAACTGCTGCCTAAAAATGGCATGCTGATCATTCCGCCCCCCGTAAGCGCTACGGTGGTCGATATTCCGGTAAAAGAGGGCCAGCATGTTGAAAAAGACGATGTGCTGATGGTGTTGTCATCAGAGGTTTCAACACAGTTAGGTCAGACTCGTCAGGTTATTGCCGAGAATCTGAAAGGCCAGCGTGAAAGGCTTCAGCAGGATCTGGTGACGCTTGAAAAGCTTCACCAGGTTGAAATGAAGGGCCTGACCGACGCTATCGCCAGTCTGAAACTGCAGCAGGAGCAGTTGAAGCTGCAACTGACACACCGTCGGAAACAGGTTTCCCTGGCGAAAATGCAGTTGGACAAGCTGGAAGCCATGCACAACGAAGGGTATGCCTCAAGCCGTCAGATGGAAGAGCAGGAGTCTAATCTGCTCGATAGCCAGGCGCGCTACCAGGAATATCAACGTCAGCTGTTGGACATCTCGCAAAAAATTGTTCAGACCGAGCAACAGCTGCATGAAAAACCGCTGGATGACGAGAAAAAGCGTAACGATATCGAGCGCCAACTGGCTGATAACCGTCAGTCGATGGCTGAAAATGAAGCGCGCCGCTCGTTTGAATTACGTGCGCCTAAAAGCGGGTATGTCGGCATGATTATGGTCAAAAATGGACAGATGCTCACCGCCGGTCAGTCAGCCATAGCAGTTTTGCCAAGCAATACTGAACTGGTCGCCCGCATCATGGTAAACACGCAGTCCATTGGTTTTATCCAACCGGGACAGCGGGTGGTGCTGCGCTATAAAGCGTTTCCTTATCAAAAGTTTGGTCAACAGTATGGAAAAGTTATCGAGGTTTCACGCACCGCTCTGTCTCCTCAGGAAGTCACTACGTTAACCGGCAAAAACAATATTCAGGAACAGCAGTACCGCGTGCTGGTCTCCCTGGACAAACAATCAATTACTGCTTATGCGCAGAATGAAAAACTCAAGCCGGGTATGGCGCTGGATGCTGATTTTATCGTCGACAAACGTCGTCTTTATGAATGGGTGCTGGAGCCAATTTTTGCGCTTGGACACAAAATCTCTCTCTGATTAAAAGGTCTGTTCTGTGTTGTTATTAGAGAAACTCAATTTTAAATGGTTTAACCGCCTGCCGATGATTCGTCAGTCACAGGCGACGGAATGTGGTCTTGCTTGTCTGGGGATGATTGCCAATTATCACGGTCATGAAATCGACATGATCACCCTGCGTCGCAGGTTCGCAACGTCGCTTAAGGGTGCAACCCTTAGTGATGTCATTGCCATGGCACAACAACTCAATATGAGTTCCCGTGCGTTACGCGTTGATATGGAAGAGCTGTCTAAATTACGCATGCCCTGCATTCTGCACTGGGAATTGAACCATTTCGTTGTGCTAAAAAAAGTGCGCGGCAATAAGATCACGCTTCACGATCCTGCACGCGGCATTCGGGAACTGACATTTAAAGAAGCATCACCGGCGTTCACCGGCGTTGCACTGGAGCTGGTTCCTTCCTCCACTTTTGAGGTCAAAAAAGAAAAAGAAAGCATCTCGATGATGAAGCTGGTGGGCAGTGTGACAGGGGTGAAATCTGCCTTTGCCCAGGTGCTTATCCTGTCCATCGCTCTGGAGCTTTTCGGCGTACTCTCCCCCTTCTTTATGCAGTGGGTGATGGATATGGTGCTGGTCTCCGCAGATTACTCACTACTCTCCTTGCTCGGGATCGGCTTTATCATGATTGCGTTGTTTCAGACCATGATTACAGCGCTGCGCTCATGGGTGATGAGCTGGTTCTCAAGCCAGCTCAGCGTGCAGTGGACGGTCAATGTCTGTCACCATATGTTAAAGCTGCCACTTGAATGGTTCGAATCCCGTCACGTTGGTGACATTCTGTCCCGCTATGGCTCGCTGAACACCATCCAAAGTACGCTGACCAGCCGCTTCATTAGTACTGTGCTGGATGGGGTAATGTCGATCGTGACAGTAGTGATGCTGTTTATCTATAACGCTAAGCTTGCCTGGCTGGTAATTGGCCTTTTTGTCGCCTATGCACTGTTACGCTTCATGGCTTATGATCCTGTTCGCCGCGCCAACGAAGAGCAAATCATCAGTTCAGCCCGCACGCAATCTTCATTACTGGAAACGCTTCGCGGTATCCAGGCGGTAAAAACCAATAACAAGCAGGTGCCTCGTCTCTCCGCCTACATGAATTTCCTGGTGGATACGACCAACAAAGGCATTGTGATTCAGAAGCTTAACATTTTGTTTGGTTCCGCCCAGGGATTGCTCACTTCTGTAGGCAGGGTCGTACTGGTCTGGCTGGCTGCGCTGCAAGTACTGGATGGCAACTTCTCTGCAGGTATGCTTACCGCCTTTATTAGCTTCTCCGATCAGTTTATGAGCCGCGGTGCAGGTCTGATCAACGCCGTAATCGACTTCAGAATGCTGCGTATGCATGGTGAACGACTGGCCGATATCGTGTTGTCAGAAACTGAAGTCAGCTCAGAAGCCAGTCCGGTACTGGTGAGTAAAGATACGCATGATGAGACAGAAACGCCGCAGGATATCAAACTAACGAATATCCGCTTCCGCTATGCACCTACCGAACCCTGGGTAGTAAATGGTGCCAGTCTGGAAATTAAGGCTGGCGAAAGCGTTGCGATTGTCGGCCCTTCAGGTCAGGGAAAGACCACCATGGCCAAAATCATTCTGGGTCTGCTGCACCCGGAAGGTGGAACAATCACCGTGGGCGGAATGGACATTACCCAGACAGGACTTGAACACCATCGTAACCGTATCGGCTGTGTTATGCAGGATGACATCCTGTTCTCAGGCTCGATCAGTGAAAATATTAGCTTCTTTGATAATAATCCTGACCACGCAAAAATTACCCGTGTAGCACGCCTGGCGCAAATTCACGGCGATATCATGAAAATGCCGATGAACTATCAAAGCCTTGTCGGTGATATGGGATCGTTTCTCTCTGGCGGGCAGCTGCAGCGTATTCTGCTAGCTCGCGCCCTCTACCGCGAACCAAAAATACTGGTACTGGACGAAGCAACCAGTCATCTGGATATCTATAACGAAGCGCAGATCAACAATGCAATAAAGCAAATGAAAATCACCCGAATCATGATTGCACATCGCCCGGAAACCATAAGAAGTGCAGATAAAATCGTCCTGTTAAATAACGGTACGCTCAGTGAAGTAACCGCAGAGCAGTTATTTGGCCAGACAGAAAAAACTAAAGAAATGGAGATTACACATGGATAAAAATATTTGTCGGTTTAGCGAAGGTATGATTACTTTACCGGAAGGCTACTGCGAGCGAACCCTGAACACGCTGGCGGATCCCCGTTCAGCGATGCCACCCGTCACTATTTCTCGTGATAAACTGGCCAATCACAACAATCCAGAAGAATATATCAGCAGTCAGCTTGCTATTCTGCAGAGACAAATGAAAGACTGGCAGCAGCAGGCAAATCAACCCGTGGTGTTGGGCGATAATCTGAGCACAGGCATCATGATTACTTATGATTTTCTGCGCCCGGATAATATCCGGCTTTATCAAAAGCAGGCGATTTTCACCTTAAACCTGGAGGATGCATTAATTTTCTCTTTGTCAAAGGCTGCCCCCCTGACCGATGAAGAAATTCAGCTGTTTAATAATATCCTGAAGAGTTTCCAGAGCTGGCCCTGATACTTTTCCTCAGCAAAGCCTGACGACATAACGTTAAAAGAAAAACCGGGCAGGATAAACCCTTCCCGGTTTCATGCATTCTGAACACCGCTAAATTAGCCGTTTACAGAGCTTAGTAACGCTGGCAGGTAAAGAGATAGGAGATCGGCCCACCGATAATATAGGTATTTTTATCAATCTTATCGACATCCAACTGCAGATGCGTTGGATCCAGCGTGATCTCTGCTAACAACTTATTAAAGATGACATCAGGGGTAGTATCAGTATTCGAAGTGACAACTTTGCTGATCTGATACCGGTAAGTATCATCGGAAATTTTAGCGCCATTGATTAATGCAACCCTTCTGTTAAGAATAGTAACACCGTCATTGCTCGTTGCCTGCCCATTCAGCAACAGATAGCCTGAATCCTTTTTATCAAAACGTAAATCCTGGGCAACAGCGAACTCAATTCGTTTATCATCATTACGACTGAGATCGTAACGGCTAAACGCTGAGCAGCGAAAAGGAAAATCTTTGGCCTGATGTGTTAAGTAATAAACCCCTGCAAAAGTCACCATTAATAGCGCAGCCAGCATGAAGATAATATTAACACCAATGCTCCGCTTCATCCCATTCTCCAGTCAAGATAATAAAAATTGTCGCATGAGATGATATGACCATCGCTATTAATTTTACACGATGAAAGAATTGTTCTTCCGAAATTCTTAGTAGTAAAAGAGGTGTTTTTATCAAAAATAATCCGGTGACCCGCATCGCAGGTTTGATTATTTTCCCTTAGAATTTGCACTATTTGCTTACCCAATGCCTGTCGTTCAACCTCATCCAGACCCTGCAATAATACTGCTTCGCAGCCACCTTCAAGTTTAATGGCACTCATTGGAATAATTTGCTCGTCAGGACGAGATACCGTGAAATACCAGAGCACCATGCCCAGCAATATCAGAGCAACAGAAGCAAACCAATATCGCCGGGTGACGTTAACGGACGTAGCTGGCAGCTGATTACCGGGCGGAGTGGCAGGCAGGACAACGTTTTCAGCAGACCCTTCAGTTATACTTCCTTCCGATATGTCATCAGTTAAAACTTCCGTCACCCCCATGACCGGGGCTGATTGACGTTCAATTTTAATATCGGTATTCAGGCGTATACCAATTTTCGGGATGGTGATAATCAGATTTTCACAGCCATAAGCCGCGAGTGCCCTGCGCACAATACTCAGATATTGATTCAGATTACTATTCGATCCACGCAGGCCATATTTATCCCAGACCTCGGTCAGCAACGTATCACGCGCCAGTATTTCTCCCCCGGAATTCAGTAACTGCTCAAAAAGCCGACCTGAAGAAATACTGAGGCTCAGCGACTCCTGAGTAGGAATGTGGCTAAGCGTGCAGTCATCAGAATTGTAAGAAACCTGATCATCGATTATGTAAATCATTAAGAAATCACTGAATTTCCGCTCATTTATCGACAGTATAATTCAGCTTATATGAAGAAGCACTACAGACGCGTTAATCAGGCGATTAAGGAAATTTTTACAGATTAGCCAGCAGAACGGGCCGGGCAGAGTGCGTCCCTGCCCGGCAGCTGGTTAATTATTTAAGAAACGACAAAGAATCATAAGGTTAGCGGCGATTTTTATGGCTGATTAGCGGCAGCAAACTCCGCATAATTACTTTGAGTAATGGTTTTATAGGGGATCCAGTTCAGTGATTCGACTTTCTGTTTATCCAGTAACGCTTTCACGACTTTCACAGCGCCCGTCGCCTGCCCTTTCGCATCCTGGAAAATAGTCAGCGTCATCTTTCCATTTTTGACGAACTGCTGACCATCAGGCGTGCCATCGATCCCGGCAACCAGAATGTGGCTGTTTTTCGCCTGATTCAGCGCCATAATCGCCCCGATAGCCATTTCATCATTATTGGCGGCGATTGCATCGATCGGTCGCTGATTAAGCAGCCAGCCCGAAACTACGTCTACCGCTTCATTACGCTGCCAGCGTGCAGTCTGTTTTTCGATTACCGCCATCTGCTTATATTTAGCGATCACCGCTTCAACGGCACGCGTCCGTTCCCGCGCTTCTTCATTTGATAATGCGCCCATTAAAATGGCGACATTGCCCCGATAGTTCATCTGTTTTGCCAGCGCTTCCATCTGCATCTCACCCCCCAGGGCAGAGTCAGAACCGACATAGGCCATACTGGACGGTAATTTCACTTCCGGTTTACGGTTAACAAACACCAGCGGAATGCCCGCCGCTTCTGCCGCTTTCACCATCGGCAGTACGCCCTGTGTATCGACCGGGTTGAGAATAATGGCATCCACGCCCTGATTGATAAAATCTTCAACCTGCTGTACCTGAAGAGCTACATCCCCTTTGGCATCGACGAACTGCCCATCCATTTTCAGCGCTTTTATCTCACCCACCATCTGCGTCCGCAGAATCGATACGAAGTTAAGATCGAAATTAGCCAGTGCGACACCGATTTTAGGTGTTTTAGCCCAGGCGGTAACGCTGATCATCAGGCTGAGCAGCAGTGCTAACATTTTGGTTTTCATCGCGTAATCCTGTAGGGTTTATTATTGATAGAACCGCCGGGCAACAGGCAAATACCCGGCGGCAGAGCTCACAACGTAAAGTGATCGCGGAACTGTGCCAGGGCTGTTTCGCTGTCGCCTTCGGCCCAGCCCTCCAGCGCAACGACGCCGCAATAGCCGACCTGCTCCAGCGCACGGGCAATGGCGCGATAGTTAATTTCCCCGGTGCCAGGCTGCATGCGCCCCGGCACATCAGCCACCTGGATTTCACCGATAGCGGGGCCGCAGCGTCGTATCAGCTCTATCAGGTTGCCCTCTCCAATCTGGGCGTGATAGAGGTCCAGATTCATCTTCAGTGCCGGGCTGTTGACCGCTTCGACCAGCGCCAGCGTATCGGCAGCCCGTGCGAACGGTGTACCCGGATGATCAACTGCCAGATTCAGGTTTTCGAGAGTAAATACCCGCCCGGCCTGCTCGCCGAGCGCAGCGACACGCCGCAGGGTGTCGGCCGCTTTAAGCCACATCTCACCGGTAACCACCTCAACCGGACGAACCGCCTGGCCGTGAGCATCCAGCCCGGTGCCATGCAGATTCAGGCTCGGGCAGTTCAGACGATCTGCAATCGCCAGTGAGGTTTCTGCGCTATGCAGCAACTCTGCAATCTCATCATCATCAGTCAGGTTACCGTTGAGGTAGCCGGTCATGGAGGTAAAACGCGCACCTGTCGCCACCAACGCGTCGATATCTTTGTTGACCCAGTTCCAGATCTCCACGCCAAATCCCAGCGCATGAACCCGCTCAACACGCGCGATAAAAGGCAGTTCGAGAAACACCATCTCCGCACAGACTGAAAGCTGATAACCGGCCATTAGCGTTCTCCCAACAGAATGGGTTTGCGTTGCTGCACCGATTCAATACAGGCCAGCGCAATTTCCAGCGCGTTACGCGCATCAGTGCCAGTAGCGCGCGGCGTGTCACCGTGCAGAATCGCGCGGGCGAATTCTGCCATTTCAGCAACATAGGCCTCACGCAGCAGATCGGTATCCATTCGAGACGTTGCGATGGCAATACCCTCGGCGTGATAGCGCACACAGTTGTCCTGATTGATGTTGCCCGCCTGCAGCATACCTTTACTGCCAAAGACCTCACCGCGAACGTCATAACCGTAAACTGCCTGGAAGTTGGCTTCCGCAGTGGCAATGGCACCGTTATCAAAGCGGATGGTCACCACCGCGGTATCAAGTAATCCCTTATCTTTAAAATCGGGACGCACCAGCGCATCAGCCAGCGCATAGACCTCAACCGGCCGGGAACCCGGATTGAAGTGCAGCAGGGTGTCGAAGTCATGGATTAAGGTTTCAAGGAAGATGGTCCACTGCGGGATCGGGGCCGGATCGCGCAGGCCAGGGTCGCGTGTCACCGAACGGCTTAGCTGGGTGGTGCCATTGGTGCCTGCTCTGACAGCTTCAATAGCTGCGGCGAAGCCTGCACTGAATCGACGATTGAAGCCGACCTGCAACACAACGCCCGCGTCCTGTGCGGCGGCAATAGCCCGATCTGCCTCATCCAGCGTTACCGCCATCGGTTTTTCGCAAAACACGTGCTTGCCAGCCCGGGCTGCAGCGATCACCAGTTCGGCGTGAGTGCGAGCCGGCGTAGCAATAGCAACGGCATCGATTTCGCTGTCATTGAGTAACGCCTGGATATCGGTATAGGCTTTCTCCACCCCAAGCCGGTCTGCCAGTTGCTGCGCTGCGCCGGGTTGCAGGTCGGCGACCGCTGTCAGCCGTGCCCCTGGCACCCGCTGCGCCAGATTCTCTGCATGAAAACTGCCCATGCGGCCAGCACCGATCAATCCCACTCGTACTGTATTAAGGTTCATAACTGCTCCTGTTTTTTGTTGTCAGCCCAGTCAGGCTGAATAGGGTGTCCGGATGTCGCCTGCGCTTTGGCGGCAAAACGACGGGATTTTGAAAGCATCAGCGGCTCGATGTGCTCCAGTGAGATGCCTCGGGTTTCAGGCAGAAAACGTTTTACAAACCAGAAGGCTACCAGGCAGCCAGCGGCGCAGAGCATCAGTGGAAAAGCACCATGGAAGTGATCCATCAGCAAACGGCTACGGTTCATCATCGGGAAAGTCTGAGTAACGATGAAATTGGCGAGATACATCGAAGAAAAGGCGTAGCCCATCGCGACGGCACGAATCTGGTTGGGAAATATTTCAGAGATCAGTAGCCAGGCACCCAGACTCCATGACATACCAAAAATCAGTACGAACGCCACCAGGCCCACAACCGGCAGCAGGCCACCGATCTGCGCTATAAAGGCCCAGGCGGTAATCACCAGGCTGACAGCGCAACCCAGCGCTCCCCAGCGCAGCAGACGCGTCCGTCCCCAGCGATCCACTGCGTTCAGACAAAACGCTACTCCAACCAGCAGCGCCAGTCCGAGGAAAATGCTGTGATAGAGGGAGGTCTGTGTATCCGGTGAGATGTTCTGCAGCAGCGACGGTGCGTAATACAGCAGGATGTTGATGCCCGAAACCTGCTGCAGAATCGCAATCGCGCAGCCGATCAGCAGGATGTAACGCATTCTGGCGTCGCGGAGCAGACGGGTTCCCTGCTGACGGGTAACAGAATCCGCGTCCGGCGCACTGATTTCTGCCAGCAAACGCCGCGCATGTTCAGGCGTCGAAAGCCGGGTCAGCACTGCCAGCGCGCGTTCACGCTTGCCGTTTAACGCCAGCCAGCGTGGTGATTCCGGCATAAAGGGCACCAGTGCCAGAAACAGCAGGCAAGGCACCACACCCGACGCCAGCATCCAGCGCCAGCCTTCACTGACTATCCAGGCATGGGGCATACCGCGTGCAATCAGGTAGTTCACCACATAGACCGTGACCTGACCGCCAACCATCAGCATCTGCTGCAGCCCAAGCATGCGCCCTCGCCAGTCCTTAGGTGAGACCTCTGCGATATAGAGCGGCGTAATTGCCGACGCCATCCCGACCGCCAGGCCACCCACCAGTCGGTAAATCACAAAACCGGTTAGGGAATCTGCCAGCGCAGAACCCACCGCAGACACGGCAAATAACAGCGCGGTGATCACCAGTGTAGGTTTACGCCCGATCCGATCTGAGATCGCGCCGACACAGCCAGCGCCGACGATACAGCCGAGGATGACATTTGAAACAGCCCATCCACTTTGCCACGGCGTTAGCGCAAGGTGTTCCGTTAATGGCTCAATAACGCCGGAAATCACTGAGGCGTCATAACCGAGGATCACCCCGCTCAAGGAGGCGATGGAACAGATGAACAGCAATAACTTCAGATTATGTTTACGCATAACACCTTAACTTTCCCATTGTTTTTGACAGGTGAGAGTTAGTGTCAGCGTTGCAAAGTGGATGCCAGTTTTAAAGCGGGCTTTTATGTGAACGCGCTCGCAGATGGCACATCAGAATTGAAAATAAAATTTACATGTCAACTTAACATGTCATTAAAATGGACATTCCATCGACCACGAGAGAGTGAAATGCAATCTTTGCATGATTTGCTGCCTAATAAAGAAGAGAGCGATGCCATATTCAGCCTGCCGGAAGGCGGTGATGCGGCACAGTGGGAAGCTCGGTTTGCCCGGGGCTGGCAGGCATTTAGCCAGGGTGAACAGCCGCGCTGGATCCGCCGCAGTATTTTGCAGTCATGGAACCGCTCGCACGAACATGGCATCAATCCGGTATCTTTTGAGTACAGTGCCTCCGATCCAACGGAGCTGGCCGCCGTTCTGCGTCATAACAGTGAGCTGATTACTGTGGCGCATAGCGTGATGGAGAACCTGCTGGCTTACAATCCCGATGGTCATATCAATCTCACAGATGCGCAAGGCATCGTACTGAGTTTTTGCGGCAGCGACCTGACTCCGGTCGGCAGCATCCTGCGTGAGGAGGTGCTCGGCACCAACTGCACCGCGCGCTGCCTGCGCGAGCAGCGGCTGGTCTATGTACTCAGCGGAGAAAACTGGAAAATCGCGCTGCGTGAACGTAACCGGCAGTGCGCTGCAGCTCCTATCCGTGATGCCAGCGGTCGTATGACCGGCGTACTGACGCTGACCGCCACGCCTGACAATTTCAGTGCCCATACGCTGGGCACCGTGCAGGCTGCCGCAGAGGCAATTGGCCAGCAACTCACCTTACGCCGTCTGCTGGCCGAGCAGCAGTCGATACTGGAGACCCTGAATGAGGGCGTTTTGGTCTGCGACCGCGACGGGCGCATCAAAACCCTGAACCGCTACGCTCGTCAGATCTTTGCCGGTATTGATACCGACAACGCCCTGATCGATCAGGTGCTGCAGCCCCAGTCCGGTTCATTGCTCACACTGCCCTGCTGTAATGACCGCGAGATGGTGTTCCGCCCCGATGGCAGACCCAGTGTTTCATGCCTGGTCTCGCTGATGCCGGCACCGGACGGCGGTCGCATCCTGTCGCTGCGGGAAAATCAGCGCATCCGTGCCATTACCCGTCGTGTGCTCGGCGTCAGCGCCAGCTATACCTTTGAGATGATTCGTGGTCAGGCACCCACGCTGCAGAAGGCTCTTCAGGATGCCCGCGCCAGCAGTCGCAGTGACAGTACCGTTCTGCTGACCGGTGAAAGCGGAACCGGTAAAGAGCTGTTTGCTCAGGCGATCCACAATGCCAGCAGCCGGGCGCATGAGTCCTTTGTCGCGGTTAACTGCGGCGCACTGCCGCGTGACCTGGTGCAGAGTGAGCTATTCGGCTACGTCGATGGCGCGTTCACCGGCTCACGGCGCGGCGGTTCGGCAGGTAAATTTGAGCTGGCCGACGGTGGCACGCTGTTTCTGGATGAGATTGGCGAGATGCCACTGGAGGCACAGACCAGCCTGCTGCGCGTGCTGCAGGAGAGTGAGGTGCTGCGCATCGGAGCGGCGCATCCGCTGAAAGTGGATGTCCGCATCGTGGCGGCAACCCATTGCGATCTGCTCAGTGCAGTGGAACAGGGTGCTTTCCGCCGTGACCTGTTCTATCGCCTCAATGTTATCTCCCTGGCCATCCCTGCCCTGCGTGAACGCCAGAGCGACATTCCTGATCTGGTGAATACCTTCATTCACGCCCTGTGTCAGCGGCTGAATAAAACGCCTCCGCAGGTGAGCATTGAAGCAATGAACGCCCTGCAGGCATGGCACTGGCCCGGCAACGTGCGCGAGCTGGAAAATCTGGTCGAGCGGATCGTTAATCTTTGCCAGAGCAGCATCATCGACCTTGCCGATTTGCCGCCAGCGATGGTGACGCGCGCAGCCGAAAACAGACCAGCGGCCAGCAGCCTGTTGCAGGATAATGAACGAGCCTGCATCCTGCAGACCCTTCGCGCGCAGGGGGGTAATCTGCGGCAGTCCGCTAAGCTGCTGGGCATTTCTCGCACGGCGCTCTATAACAAGCTCAATCAGTGGAATATCTCTATAGATACGCTGCGCCAATAACCTGCTGGTGGCACTCAGCAACACCAGCATACATTCAGCCCGTTCAAAATATGGCTTTTGATCGCAACAGGGCCTAAAATGTGACCACCCCTAACAGTGGTCACTGAATTTTTTCACCCACCTTTGATCTGCCAGGTTCTGACAATGACTCAATCCGTAACGGAAAATGGCACACGCGGCCCGGCCGGGCACAATGTGCGTGACCAGATTGTCGATGCTGCCATGCAGCACTTCGCGCATTATGGTTACGAAAAAACCACCGTCTCCGATCTCGCCCGTGCTATCGGCTTTTCCAAAGCGTATATCTACAAGTTTTTTGAATCAAAACAGGCGATTGGCGAAGTGATCTGCTCCACCCGGCTTGCGATGATTATGCAGCACGTCGAAGTCGCTATCGCCGATGCGCCTGGAGCATCGGAACAACTGCGGCGACTGTTCCGCACGCTTTCCGTCACCGGCACTGAACTCTTTTTTCACGAACGTAAACTCTATGATATTGCTGCCGTCGCGTCGCGTGACCGCTGGCCATCGGCGATGGCGCATGAAGAACGACTGCTCAGCCTGATTCAGCAGATCCTGCGACGGGGTCGTGAATCCGGTGAGTTTGAGCGTAAAACCCCGGCTGACGAAGCGGCGGAGGCAATCTATCGGGTGATCAAACCCTACGCCAGTCCGGTACTGCTGCAGTACAGCCTTGATGACGCTGAAGAAGCCTCTGCACAACTGGCAGCGCTGGTGTTACGTAGCCTTGCGCCCTGAACATTGCGCATTATGTGACTATTGACTTATTTAGTCACAAGAGCAACGATAGCACTCTGTCTGGTTATCGCTCAGGATTCTGATGCTGCTAAGCTTATCTCTCTCTGCTCTATTCCATCCCTGCGTTCGTCCATCGCACTATTCTACGCAGGGTCTCACCTTCCGCGCTCAAGGCGTGTATCCATTGTCTGCGGCAGCAATTCAATCACTGTCCGGACTCTCTACGGGAGCAAAATTATGAGTCACTTAGCCTCATCACAACGCATTGTCATTACCGGCGCGGGCATCGTCTCGCCACTGGGTTGTGGCGTTGAGACAGTCTGGCGGCGATTAACGGCAGGAGAATCAGGTATACGTACCCTTCCCGATACGCTTACTGCTGGCACCGGTATTTCAGTAGGTGGCAGCGTGCCGGGCATCGATGAAGATCCGCTGGCAGGTTACGACCCCGAGGCGTTCATTGCGCCGAAAGAGCGTAAAAAGATGTCGCGCTTTATAGAATTCGCGCTGCTGGCAGCAGAAGAAGCGCTGAATCAGGCGGCCTGGCATCCTGAGAATGAGGCAGCGCGTGAACGTACTGCGACGATTATTGCTTCAGGCGTCGGCGGCTTTGGTGCCATAGCCGACGCGGTGCGCACCACCGATGCACGCGGCCCGCGCAGGCTCTCACCCTTTACAGCACCTTCGTTTCTGGCCAACATGGCCGCGGGTCATGTCTCGATCAAACACGGCTTCACCGGCCCGCTGGGTGCGCCCGTTACCGCCTGTGCGGCGGGAGTTCAGGCAATTGGTGATGCAGCCAGGCTGATCAGAAGCGGTGAAGCGGACATTGCTATTTGTGGCGGTACAGAAGCGGCGCTGGATCGCGTCACGCTGGGCTGTTTTGCGGCTGCACGTGCGCTATGTGTGGGCTATGAAGATCAGCCGCACCATGCCTCACGTCCGTTTGATCGTGACAGAAACGGCTTTGTGATGGCCGAAGGTGCAGGCCTGCTGGTGATTGAGTCACTGGCCCATGCCGAAGCACGCGGCGCGACACCGCTGGCGGAGATTGTCGGCTATGGCACCAGCGCCGATGCATACCATTTAACCGCGGGTCCGGAGGATGGCAGCGGGGCTGCGCGGGCGATGAGAACCGCCCTGCGTCAGGCGGGCATCAGCCCGGAAGACGTCCAGCATATCAACGCACACGCAACCTCAACTCAGGTTGGCGATCACGGTGAGCTGGCGGCTATTCGTGCAGTGTTTGGCGATGATTCGCAGGTCGCGATTGCCTCAACTAAATCCGCCACCGGCCATCTGCTGGGTGCGGCAGGCGGCGTTGAGGCGATATTCACCCTGATGGCGTTGCGGCAGCAGCTTATTCCGCCGACGCTGAACCTCCATCATCCCGATGAAGCCGCAGGCAATCTGGACCTGGTGGCGCTCAATGCACGTCCCACGGCGCTGACTTATGCCATGTCGAACGGTTTTGGTTTTGGCGGCGTCAACGCCAGTCTCCTGTTGCGTAAGTGGCAATGACTGCAGTGTGACGATTAAGCCCGCGCTGCCAGACACCCTCTTAGCGCGGGTAATACATCGGACGTCCTTAAAAATCATGCACAGCTGTTCCCTGTGTGCCGGGGTTTATCAAAACACCCTCTGTACAACACTCGCTTTATAAATCTGTACCTTTCCTGACAAAATTGCCTCCGTCAGACCTCCTGCCCTTTTTCTTTCAGCACTACAATTAATCGGATGAAAACAACCTCAGAGAACGTTAATGAAGATTGCAGCTTTCGATATTGGTGGTACCTCTTTAAAAATGGGCGTGATTGATGAGCAGGGAAATATTCTGACCAGTGAGAGTGCTGATATTTCCCATAATTCACGCGACAAAATACTTGATGAGATCCTGGCCTGGCTGGAGAAAAATCCCGGCTGTGCTGGCATCGCCGTCAGCACGCCCGGTTATATTGATGCAGAAGCCGGATATATCGCCATGGGCGGCACCATTCGGGACTTCGACCAGTTTCATCTGAGCCAGTGGCTGACGGAAAAAACCTCACTGCCTGCCACGGTCGAAAATGACGCCCATTGCGCCTTACTGGCTGAACAGTGGCTGGGCAAAGCAAAAAAGCTCAGTGATTTTCTGATGTTAACTATCGGCACAGGATTAGGCGGAGCGGCCTTCTGCAACGGCGCGCTGATCCGGGGCGGTCGTAACCGCGCGGGCGAGTTTGGCTGTCTGCTGACTTCGCGCCCCACCAGCAGCAATATTGAACGCCACACAATGAGCCAGAGCTGTACCATGACGGCGCTTCGAGAGAATTACAGCCAGCTCATCGAAAAATCTTCCGACGACGTCACGGGTAAAGATGTCTTTGACGCATACGATCGCAAAGAAGAAGCCGCGCAGCAGGTGGTGAATAAATTCTACCAGGATCTTGCAGCCTGCTTATATAACCTCTTCAGCGTGTTCGATCCGCAGATGATATTTATCGGTGGTGGAATTACCGAGCGGGAACCGTTCCTCGAGGAACTGGCAGAGCAGCTGGCAAAATATGATCTTGATATCCGCATTGATACCGCGACCTACGGCAACGACTCCGGCATGTTGGGCGCAACCTGGAATTTCCTGCAGCGTCAGCCAGACAAATAATGGCTTGTAGTTCAGGACGTATGCAGGTTACACCTTTCTGATAATTATGATGATTTATCTGGTGCGGTATTCAAAACGATAACCCGGTCATGACCGGGTTTACTCTTGTTTATATTAGTGTCGTATTTGCGCCAGATCGTCTGACGTCAGGCCGGTCATTTCTATGACAGTTTTACGATCAAGGCCGTTTTGTAGCATAGTGCGCGCAATTTTCAGGGTAGCTTCACGCTGTCCTTCAGTACGACCTTTCTCAATACCACGCCGTTCACCAAGCTCGATACCTTCTGCGCGACCTTTTTCGATCCCTTTTTGTTCAAGCTGCTGTGCGATGGTCATCAGTGCGTCTCCGTGTTGTGGCACCCGCTGTGCCAGTTCGCGAACGAAAGCTTCGTAGTCAGCTGACTCACCAGCCTGCAGTAAATAGTGTATCAGCGTCATCACCTGGGGTGAAGAAAGATAATCGGCCATGAGTAGCGTGACTAGATGGTCAGTCAGGCTTGCAATGTCGCGTTGATGAATATGTTTCTGCAAAAGCGTCAGGGCGGCCATACTGCGATGAGTCATGATCTCATCATCCGGGATGACCGTAATGTCCACCAGCGGGAAGGCGCCTCTATAAAGGCTTTCCGCCACTACCGGATCATCAAATTCGTCGAACCAGCGGGTCGACCACGGATAGGGAGTGCGCTTACCGGTATAGAACAGTACAGGTATGACTAAAGGCAGCTTTTTATGGCCAGCTTCAAGGTGGCGCTGCATAGCGGCTACCGCATAACGTATCAGGCGGAATGCCATATGCCTGTCAGGGGTGGATTGGTGTTCAATCAGAACATGAATATATCCGTCACCGGTTGAGGTTCTGAGACTATACAAAACGTCACTGAAGTATTGACGCAAATCGTCTTCAACAAATGATCCGGACTCAAGCTTCAGTGTGGTGAGATCGCAGATTTTAAGCAATTTCTCCGGAAGGTGGATCTGCATAAAATCTCTGGCAACATCCGGATGCGTAAGAAACTGTCGAAAAGTAGCATCATGAGGTGTAGCACTTTTTTTATTTTTCATCAGTTCAGCCCCTGTAAATTCCATGCGCTGCTACCACAGCGAAGAGGCTATCTTAATGGATCAGATTTTAATTTATAATATTTAAACCTTGCCCAGTCTATATAGATTAACCACACCCATAGTCTTTTAAAAAATTTATTAGCAAGATGGATTACGACGCGTTCTAAATTAACCACCTTAATCAATTTATATAGCGATAATTAAAACCTCCGGATGTACCCGAAACTTCTAACGCTGACCATTAATGTCTGAACCGCTTTACGAAAAGTTAATTTTCTATTTAAGTCACGGCATAACCAGCCCGATCACGCTGTTTATACCGCTCGCTCCCTATCCCCGTCCCGGCGCATCCAACAGGCTAAGCGCCACGCCTGTCAGGGTATAGACCACTACATACAACAGAATCAGTGCCGCAAGCAAAAGACGGTGGCTGCGCATCTCACTTTTCTTCATGGTGCCATTCAGAAGGTGTAGCTCAATGCCAGGGTGGCCGATGCGCCGTTGTGCCGTGCAACGATGGGGCTATCTGAAGCATGCTTATCCAGCCAGCTGTAGTCACCGATCACACTGGCCGCCCAGGCGGGTGTGAACTGATGGCTCCAGGTCAGGCTGGTGTCGGTGCCATAAAATCCACCCGCGGCGTCATAGCGTTCAAAACCACTGCGCGCACTTTGCTTGCGGTTAACGCCATACCAGGTATTCATATAACGCCCGTCGCCAAACAGTCCCGCCACCTGCAGTGCCACGGTATCGTCACTGGTCTGCCAGGGGATCAGGGTTACGGAAGTCCGGTACTGCACACCCTGACTATCACTTAATGGCAGCGTCGCTTTGCCCTCCAGCACCAGCCACGGCGTTACCGACCATCCCAGCGCCAGCGCGGTGTTCATCGTTGCGTCGATGTTCCCCATGCCTCTGAGCCGGTCATCCCCATCTCGCCAGGATGAATTCTGGTCAGAACGGCCCAGCCCGTAGCCCAGCGTATGTTCCAGATACAGTCCATTATCTGCCTGCAGGTCATAGCCAATGCCTTTCTGTGAGTCTAAAAAGAAGGCCCCGTCGCGTGCCTGGATCACCGGCATCAGCTGCCAGTGCTGCTTATCGGCGCCGCTATAGCGTGGTGCATTGATACCTGCAATGCCCAGCGTGACGCTTGGCGGCGGCGTAGTCTCATCAGCCATGGCAGTCGCGGCACTGAATCCCAGCGAAAAACAGACCATGTGCAGCGTTATTTTTCCGGTTATCATCACGTTTCCTCATTATCACATCAGGTGCGGAGCTGAGGGGTTCAGAGCCGCGTCAATGGCCGGAGTATGCGAGGCGAGTGTCAATTAACGACCAGGGATTTATGAAGAAACAGTCAAGGTGATCCGAAAATGCAGTCAAAACGTGTACTGATTATTGAAGATGATGCTGATGCGGCGGGCGTACTTGAGGCCTACCTGAAACGTGAAAATTATGAGGTCATGATTGCCGGTGATGGGCCAGGCGGGCTGGATGCCGCCAGACGCTGGCAGCCCGATCTGATCCTGCTGGATATCATGCTGCCCGGCATGAACGGCACTGAAGTGCTGGCAGCGCTGCGACGTCGTGACGATACCCCGGTGATCATGGTAACCGCGATGGGTGATGCGCCGGACCGCATCGGCGCACTGCGCTATGGCGCGGATGACTACGTGGTCAAACCCTATCATCCGGGCGAAGTGGTGGCGCGCGTTCAGGCAGTACTGCGCCGTAGCCAGCAGAGTCAGGTACCCGCTGCAGAAACCCTGCGCTGGGCGGGTTTAGTGGTGGACCCGGTGGCGCTCACCGCAGTGGTCGATAGCGACAGTGCTTCACCGCGCCGCCTCGATCTGACACCGACCGAATTTTCCCTGTTGGTCACCCTGATGCGCGCTCCGACGCGTCCGTTTACCCGCCTGTTTCTGCTGGAGCACTGTCTGCCGGAAAGCGATGCGCTTGAGCGGGTGGTCGATACCCACGTCTATAACCTGCGTCGCAAACTGGAAGCCGCGGGCATCTCTGATGTCTTACCGGCAGTGCGCAGCGTCGGTTACCGGTTCAGACAGCCATGAAGAACGATACGCATACTTCATTGTGGCGCTGGATCTGCATCCGGGTGCTGTTTCTGGCGATTGGCAGCGTGGTGCTCATTGCCATCTGTATGTGGCTGCGCTTCGCAGTGCAAGCGTACTGGGTCTATTACCGGATGCCGCCCGCGCTGCTGGATGAGTTCACCCGGTTGCGCCACCACCCTGCCAGCGATCCTGTGCGCTTTCATCAGATTATGGACCAGTGGTGGGGCATCAACTTCTCCGATCCGTCGCTGGCCTCGTCGGACTGGCTTACCGTGATCGTGCTGGTCGTGGTAACGATTCCGTTTATGGTGCTGATGGCGCTGCGTTTCGCCCGTCCGCTGTCGGCGCAGTTCAGCCAGCTGGCTACCGCGGCGCGAGCGGTTTCAAAAGGCGAATTTGGCCGATCGGCGGTAATCGTAAAAGAAGCCCCACAGGAGCTGGTACGTTTTACTGAAGATTTTAATCAGATGACGCAGCAGCTGGCGCGTTACGAGCGTGAGCTGCGCACCTCGCATGTGGCGATGGCGCATGAACTTCGCTCGCCACTTACGGCGGCGATGGGCCGCCTGCAGGGGATTCTGGATGGCGTCTTTCCTGCCGAACCGCAACAGCTGGCAATGATCATGAAGCAACTGACGCAGCTCAGTCGCCTGACAGACGAACTGCATCTCTTGTCGCTGGCGGATGCCGGGCAGCTTACCCTGAACCGCGAGTGGTTTAATCTCAGCGAGTTACTGCGCGAGCGCTCCGGCTGGCTTCTGCCGCAGGCAGAACAGGCGGGGATTGCCATCAGCGTGACATCACCCAACGATCTGCGGCTGTATGCCGATACCTTCCGGCTGGGCCAGGTAGTGACCATCATCTGTGAGAATGCAATGCGCTACGCTGCCGACGGTGGCGCGTTGCTGATCACGGCCAGCCAGAACGATCAGGCGATCATAATGACCTTCCGCGATTATGGTCAGGGTGTGGAGCCGGACTTCCTGCCGCAATTGTTTGACCGCTTTACCCGCGCTGACTCCTCACGCGCCCGCCACTCCGGCGGCAGCGGTCTGGGACTGTCGATTGCCAAAGCGATTGTCGAGGCGCACAGCGGGTCGCTTCACGCCACACTGCCCGCCGACGGCGGTCTGCTGATCGGGATAACGCTGCCGACGAGATAAATTGTTCTGGCTTGACCATTTCTTGATGGTTCATGGAACGTTTCTGGACACATGCCGGGTTCAATGAGCACAACTCATTAAAGGAACCCGGTTATGACAGACTTCTTATCGGATGCTGCCCGCCAGGTGTGGCGTCATCTCTTCGGTATTCACATCTTTGCGCCGATCATCTTCGTGCTGCTCGGGGTATTCATCATGACCGGTTGCCGGGACAATAGTTCTGCTCCGCCTGCCGCCCCGCTCCGCCCGGTTAAATCGGTGATTGCTCCACCGCTCAGCAGTGATGCATCGCTGGTGCTGACTGGCGAAATCCGCGCTCATGAAGAGGTCGCGCTAGCCTTCAGACTGGATGGCCGGGTGGTGAGCCGTGCGGTTGAGCTGGGCGATCGCGTCAGCGCCGGGCAATCGCTGGCAGCGCTGGAAAATGATCAGTCACGCAATCAGCTAAGCAGCGCACGGGCCGATCTCGACAGCGCACGCGCCGCCGAACGGGTCGCCGCGCTTAACCTGCATCGGATGCGGCTGCTGATGCCCGGAGGGGCCATCGCCCGCAGCCAGCTGGACAGCGCCCAGGCGGACTGGCAGAGCGCACAGTCCCGCCGTCTCAGCAGCGAAGCGGCTCTGAAAAATGCCCAGGATAACCTCAGCTGGACTCAGCTGACTGCGCCTGCAGCAGGCCGGATCACCGCCATCACGGTTCAGCCAGGTCAGGTGGTCAGCGCCGGACAAAATGTGATGACGCTGGCAGCAGGGGATGCACGCGATGCGGTGTTTGACCTGACAACGCCTGCGCTGCTGCATCCTGATGATCGGACACCGCTGAAAGTGACGCTGCTCGCCGATCCCGGCGTGCAGGCCAGTGGCACAGTGCGTGACATCAGCCCGCAGGCCGATCCACAGACCCGCACATGGCGGCTGCGCATCTCACTGAATCAGCCGCCTGAGGCGATGGCACCCGGTGCCACAGTCATTGTCACCCTTCCCGATGCGCAGCCGCCGGTCATCGCCCTGCCCGCCAGCGCCCTGACCCGCTCCGCAGACAAACCCGCGCTGCTGGTCGTTGATGCGGCGTCACGCCTGCAGCTTCGTCCGGTAGTGCTGGCCCGCTTTAACGCGCAGCAAATCTTCGTCACTGCCGGGATCAAGCCAGGAGAGCGCGTCGTCACCGCCGGAGTCAGCACCCTGCAACCTGGCGAAAAAGTGGCGCTTTCGCAGGAGGCTCCATGAAAAAAACGTCTGGCTTTAACCTCTCCGGCTGGGCGCTGGCGCATCAGCAACTGGTGATCTTTTTCATGCTGCTGGTCATGGCGGCGGGTGTGCTGAGCTATGAACATCTGTCACGCAATGAAGACCCGGCGTTTACTATCAAAACCGCCGTAATATCAGCCCAATGGCCAGGCGCTGATGTGAACACCACGGTGCAACTGCTCACTGACGTACTGGAACAGAAAGTGCAGGAGATTCCGTCGCTGGATGCGGTTGAGAGCGAAACCCGCGCCGGACAAACCGTCATCTATGTCAACCTGCGCGATGACACGCCGCCCTCTCAGGTGGCCGGCATCTGGTACCAGCTGCGTAAAAAGATGCAGGATGTTGCCCCTTCACTGCCGCAGGGCGTGCAAGGTCCGGCCGTTAACGACGAATTTGATGACACCTTCGGCACCATTTATGGCTTCACGGCGGAGGGTTTTACCGCCAGAGAGCTACGCGACCGGGTCGATAACCTGCGTCGCAATCTGGCCAGTCTGCCCGACATCGGTAAAACCAGCCTGTTAGGTGTACAGGAGCAGCAGGTGGTTATCGCCTTTTCGCCGCGCAAGCTGAACGGCATGGGGCTCGATTTACAGCAGGTCAGCGACGCCATTAAAGCTCAGAACGATGTCGTCCCGGCGGGCAGCCTGCGTACCGACCGCGAGAATATTGCGCTGCGGGTCAGCGGCACCCTGACTTCGGTTGAAAATCTGCGGGCGATTACCCTGCATATCGGTGAGCGTTTTATTCCGCTGACCGATCTGGCCACCATCAGCCTGCAACCTGCCGAACCACCAGTCCCGACGTTTCGGGTTAACGGCGTTCCGGCTATCGGGCTGGCGATCTCCATGGCCGGCAGCGGCAACATGCTCGATTTCGGTCAGCAACTCAGTCAGCGCATGCAGATGCTGGCCAGTCAGTTACCGCACGGTATTACTATGACCCGCGTGGCCGACCAGTCTTCCGTGGTGAAAAACGCGGTCAGCGGCTTCGTCCGGATACTGGGCGAAGCGATCGTCATCGTGTTAGCCGTCTCCTTTGTCTCGCTGGGACTGCGTGCCGGTCTGGTCGTTGCGGCGGCGATCCCGCTGGTACTGGCAATGACCTTTACCGGCATGTTAATGGCAGGCATCGGACTCCAGCGCATCTCGCTTGGCGCGCTAATCATCGCGCTGGGGCTGCTGGTGGATGATGCCATGATCACTGTCGAGGCAATGGTGGCGCGACTGGAAGCGGGCGACAGCAAGTGGCAGGCCGCCACCTATGCGTTTAAAACCACCGCCTTTCCGATGCTGACCGGTACGCTGGTAATGATCGCCGGGTTCATTCCGGTCGGGTTCGCCGCCTCCAGTGCCGGAGAGTATTGCTACTCATTGTTTGTGGTGATTACCCTGGCGCTGCTCTGCTCGTGGGTCGTCGCGGTCATCTTCTCTCCGCTCACCGGCTGCTGGCTGCTGTCGGCCAGGCACATCAAGGCCGATAAGCCGCCGGGCGTGCTGACGCGCAGCTATCACCGGCTACTGGAGGTGATTCTGCGTCACCGGCTGGTGACGATTGGCACAGCGATGGCGGTGCTGCTGGTCAGCCTTTACGCCACCACTTTTATGCAGGGTGAATTTTTCCCTGCGTCGGATCGCCCCGAGCTGCTGGTCAGCCTGACGCTTCCCGCCAGTGCAGCCCAGGCTGAAACCACCCGCCGAACCGCACAACTGGAACAGATGCTGCGCAACGATCGGGATGTGGCGAACTACACCAGCTACGTTGGCTCGGGCGCGATACGCTTTTATCTGCCGATGGATGTGCTGCTGGATAATGAAAACATCGCGCAGCTGGTGGTGGTGGCGAAAGATCTGGCGGCACGCGATCGGCTGCGCAGCAGGCTGGAGCAGAAGCTGGCGGTGGATTTCAGTGATATCACTACCCGGGTATCGCCGCTGGAGCTGGGGCCACCGGTCGGCTGGCCGCTGAAATATCGCATCACCGGCCCGGATAATGCCAGGGTGCGTCAGGCGGCCGATCGGCTGGCGGCGCTGATCGCCCGCTCATCGCTGACACGCGAGGTCAATCTTACCGCCGGAGAGCCAGAACGGGTCATGACGCTGGCGGTGAACCAGACCGCAGCCCGCGCAGCCGGACTCTCTTCCGAAACAATAGCCACCTCGCTGAATACTCTGATGTCCGGCAGCGTGGTGACCACCCTGCGCGATCGTAACCGCCTGATCGACGTCGTGCTGCGCAGCAATGACCCGGAGCGGCAGGACACTGACACACTGGCAGGATTGATGATCACCAATGCCAGCGGACAGAAAATCCCGCTGCGACAGGTGGCAACCCTGAACTGGGGAGTGGATGACCCGGTGATATGGCGACGTCAGCGGCTGGCTTACATCACCGTACAGACCGATATTGCGCCCGGTCAGCGGGCTGAACAGGTCTCGCAGCAGCTCGCACCAGCCGTCGCCGCCCTGCGCGCCTCGCTGCCGGCCGGATACGGTATTGAAGAAGGTGGCGTGGCGGCCGAATCGGACAAAGGCAACGGTTCAGTGTTTGCTCTGCTGCCGGTAACAATCTGCGTCATGCTGGTCTTGCTGATGATTCAGCTGCAACGCTTCTCCGGTATGCTGCTGGCGCTGAGCATGGCACCGTTTGGCCTGCCCGGCATCGTATCCGCGATGCTGCCGGCTGGCACACCGCTGGGGTTCGTGGCGCTGCTGGGGATTATTGCCCTGGCGGGGATCATCATCCGCAACGCGGTGATCATGATCAGTGAAGTCGATGCGAATAGCCGGGCCGGCCTGACCGCGGGTGAGGCAATCCGGCAGGCTGCCCATCACCGTGCGCGTCCCATTCTGCTGACCGCCTGTGCGGCAATACTCGGGATGATCCCCATCGCCCATCAGGTTTTCTGGGGGCCAATGGCACTGGCGATTATTGGCGGTCTGGTCAGCGGTACGCTGGTGACGCTCACGGTGCTGCCCGCCGCGTTAAGTCTGTTGATGCAGCGCGGTTCACGTTAAAACAACATCCGGCGATCCCGTGCTGAGAACGGCGGGATCGCCGGAAAGGATCAGTTCATCACCTCGACCAGAATCAGCGGGCACTTTCTGACTTTGCAGGCCTGACTGTAGGCCAGCGAGCAGACCGAGCAGAGATCGCGCACGTCAGACTGGTACTCATACTCCATGAAATAGCGGAACTGGCCGCCCGCCGAATCTGTTCTCCAGAATCGCTGCGGCTCCAGAATTTCATCCAGTTGCCTGAATGTCAGGGCTGACGGGTTGTGAAACCCGACTCTTACGCGGTATGTAGTCATGCACCGATTATTGGCATCCCGGCCCCGTGCCGCCAGTTGATTATTGTTTTCAGTTCAATAGCTGGCGCTTATCAACCCGCTTCGCCTGGTGCCGCAGGCTGCTCTGCCAGCAGCGCCAGCAGATGCAGTACTGCTTTTGACGGATGAAGCCGACGCCAGGCAAAGGCAACGTCGGTAAATAGCGTGTTGTTTTCGATATCGCAGAAGCTGACCCCGGGGTTATCGACGCAGCGCATCGACTCCGGCACCAGCGCAATCCCGCAGCCCGCCGCCACCATGCCCAGCGACGTAGTGATCTGCGGAGCCTGCTGAAAAGTGTGGCGCGAAAAGCCCGCCCGCAGACAGGCAGTGACAATCAACTCATACAGGCTGGGCGAGACGTCGCGCGGGAAGATCACCAGGGTTTCTCCCGCCAGCGCGGATAGTGCCACGGTGGGTGTGCCGCTGAGGGGATGGCAGCGCGGCAGCGCAATCAGCATCTTTTCGGTGGAGATGACACGCAGATTAAACGCCTTGCTGCTTTCACACGGCAGCCGGATAAAAGCGGCATCCAGCAATCCTTCCTGTAAATCCTGCATCAGCAAAGACATATTCTCTTCGCGGGTCAGCAGCTCCATCGCCGGATAACGTTCTTTAAACTGGCGGATCAGGGTGAATATGCGTGGATTAAACGCCACCGAGCTGGCAAAGCCCAGCGACAGCTGACCACTGATCCCGCGCGCAATACCGCGTGCGTTCTCCAGCGCCTGATCGGCCAGTTGCACAATCTGCCGGGCATCCGCCAGAAACGCTTCGCCCGCTTCGGTGAGTTCCACTCCGCGCGTCAGGCGCTTCAGCAACGGTGTGCCAATTTCCTGCTCCAGCCGCAGTATCTGCTGACTCAGCGGCGGCTGCGATATGCCCAGTATCTCGGCGGCACGAGTGAAGTGAAGCGTCTCGGCTACGGCAACAAAATAACGCAGATGGCGAAGTTCCATATCAAAAACGTCTCAAAGTTAACAGGTTTCGCTATTGGACCCACCGACTGAATCGGTTCACCATTAGGTTAACACGGCTTAACGGTTAATCGATGAGGCATCAAATGAGCAATTGTGTAACTGATTGTTCCTGTGAGGATCAACTAAAACATACTGTCCTGACGCTTTCACAGGATGCACCAGAAAGCGTTATCTATCAGACCTCTTTAATGAGTGCGCTGCTGAGCGGCGTTTACGACGGCAATGTCCGTATTGCCGACCTGCTGCGTAAAGGGGATTTCGGCCTGGGTACCTTTAACCGGCTGGATGGCGAGATGATCGCGTTTGACAGCAAGGTCTATCAGCTGCACGCCGACGGCAGTGCGCACCCGGCCGATCCGGCGCAGAAAACTCCGTTCGCCGTGATGACCTTTTTTAAACCGCAGCATATGTATGAATTTGACCGGCCGATGTCGCGTGAGGCGATCCATCAGGTGATCGACAACGAAATCACCTCCGATAACCAGTTCTGCGCGCTGCGCATCAGCGGTCGTTTCAGTCGCGTCGAGACCCGCACCGTGCCATGCCAGTGTCGTCCCTATCGCTCAATGCCGGAAGTGCTGGGCGATCAGCCGACCTTTGCCTTCAGCCAGCGCGCGGGCGAACTGATCGGATTCCGTACACCGCAATATATGCAGGGCATTAACGTTGCGGGCTATCACGAACATTTTATTACCGACGACCGCGAAGGCGGCGGCCACATTCTCGACTATGCGCTGGAACAGGGCACCCTGACCTTTGGTGCCATCAGCAAGCTGATCGTGGATTTGCCGCAGGACAGCGATTTTCTCAATGCCGACCTGAACCCCGCCAATCTTGACGCCGCGATTCGTGCGGTAGAAAGCTAATCAGAGGAATGACGATGAAAACTCCAACCGATACCACACTCTGGACCTGTGGCGCTGACCTGGTGGTGGCGCAACTTGAGGCACAGGGCGTCCGCCACGTTTTTGGCATTCCTGGCGCAAAAATTGATAAAGTCTTCGACTCACTGCTGGATTCCTCCATCCAGACCATCCCGGTTCGCCACGAAGCTAACGCTGCATTTATGGCCGCCGCAGTGGGCCGCCTTACCGGCAATGCGGGCGTGGCGCTGGTCACCTCCGGGCCGGGCTGCTCCAACCTGATCACCGGCATGGCCACCGCCACCAGCGAAGGCGATCCGGTGGTGGCTATCGGCGGTCAGGTGAAGCGCTCCGACAGCGCCAAGCAGGTTCATCAGAGCATGGACACGGTTTCAATGTTTCGCCCAATCACTAAATATGCGGTTGAGGTCACCGACCCCGCTGCACTTTCTGAATGCCTGTCGAATGCGTTTCGCCACGCCGAACATGGCCGGGGCGGCGGTGCCTTTATCAGCCTGCCACAGGATATTGTCGATCAGCCGGTTACCGGCAAAGCGTTGAGCAGCAAAGGCCGCCCTGTACTGGGCGCCGCACCTGACTCAATGATCGACGCCGTCAGCGAGGCCATCGCCGGGGCTAAAAATCCGGTCATCCTGCTGGGATTAATGGCGAGCCAGACAGAGAACAGCGAAGCGATTCATGAGCTGCTGACACGCAGTCACATTCCGGTTACCAGCACCTATCAGGCAGCAGGAGCGGTCAGACAGGATCACTTCTCACGCTTCGCCGGGCGCGTCGGGCTGTTTAACAACCAGGCGGGCGACCGACTGCTGCAACAGGCTGACCTGATCGTCACCATCGGCTACAGCCCGGTGGAATATGAACCGGCGATGTGGAACAGCGGTAACGCTACCCTGATTCATATCGACGTGATACCCGCTGAGACCGACAACCGCTATCTGCCGGATGCAGAACTGGTGGGTGATATCGCCGCCACGGTGCGTAAACTCGCCGCGCGCATCACTGCCCCACTCCAGCTGACCCCGGAAGCCGCCACCATCCTTGAGGATCGGCAGCAGCAGCGCAAATTGCTGGCGATGCAGGGTGCCAGCCTCAATCAGTTTGCTCTGCATCCGCTGCGCATTGTGCGCGCCATGCAGGACATCATTAACAGTGACGTCAGCCTTACCGTCGATATGGGCAGCTTCCACATCTGGATCGCCCGCTATCTCTACAGCTTCCGCGCCCGTCAGATCATGATCTCCAACGGTCAGCAGACGATGGGTGTGGCCCTGCCGTGGGCGATTGGTGCCTGGCTGGTCGAGCCGCAGCGCAAAGTGGTTTCAGTTTCCGGCGATGGTGGTTTCCTGCAATCCAGCATGGAGCTGGAAACTGCTGTCCGCTTAAAAGCCAACATTCTGCACATCGTCTGGGTCGATAACGCCTACAACATGGTGGCGATGCAGGAAGAGAAAAAATATCACCGCGTTTCGGGCGTCAATTTTGGGCCGGTCGATTTCAAAGCCTATGCCGAAGCGTTTGGGGCAGCGGGCTTTGCGGTGACCAGTGCGGCAGAGCTGGAGCCGACGCTGCGTAAAGCGATGGATGTTCAGGGACCCGCCGTGGTCGCGGTGCCGGTCGATTACACCGACAACCCGCTGCTCATGGGTCAGCTGCATCTGAGCCAGCTTCTTTAATTTCTCAAAAAGGAAATCATGATGAAAAACAGAGTGGCATTTGTGACCGGCGCAGGCCAGGGCATTGGTGAAGCGATCGCCCTGCGTCTGGCGAAAGATGGACTGGCGGTTGCAGTAGCCGATTTTAATCAGGAGACCGCACGCCAGGTCGCGGAGAAGATCAACCAGCAGGGTGGCAAAGCGATTGCGCTGAAAGTCGATGTCTCGCAGCGTGATCAGGTGATGGAAGCGGTAGAAGAGGCGCGCCGCACGCTGGGCGGCTTTGACGTCATCGTCAATAATGCCGGTATTGCGCCCTCCACGCCGATTGCTGAGATCACCGAAGCGGTGGTCGACAAGGTCTACAACGTCAATGTCAAAGGGGTGATCTGGGGCATGCAGGCCGCGATTAAAGCGTTTGCTGCAGAAGGTCACGGCGGCAAAATCATCAACGCCTGTTCTCAAGCGGGTCATGTCGGTAATCCGGAGCTGGCGGTTTACAGCTCCAGTAAGTTTGCCGTGCGCGGGCTGACGCAGACCGCTGCGCGCGATCTGGCACCTGCTGGCATCACGGTTAATGCCTTCTGCCCTGGCATTGTCAGAACACCGATGTGGGAAGAGATTGACCGGCAGATCTCTGAAGCAGCCGGCAAACCCGCCGGCTACGGCACCGAGGAATTTGCGAAACGCATTACGCTGGGACGTCTTTCTGAACCGGAAGATGTGGCTGCCTGCGTCGCCTACCTGGCCAGTCCTGACTCCGATTACATGACCGGTCAGTCGCTGTTGATTGATGGCGGCATGGTGTTTAACTGATCTTCGTTCGCCTGCTGCGTCATCGCGTGGCAGGCGTTTTTCCTGACCGGGTTGAACCGTTAATTTTTTTTATCTGAAAAGCGGTTAACCATCAGCCTCTTGCCCGTCTGCCCCCGTATTTCCTGCCTTTTTGTCGCCACAGAGATTAAAGCTGCTTATCACCCTGCCGATAAAACAGAGACTCCTCTCCCTGTTCGAAGCGACCATGTTAACGATCAACCATAACGAAACTGCCGCGATTACGAACAAAACGCGGTACAGCACTGACTCTGTTCTGGGACGAACGGTTGAACGGTTATCATCAGGGATGAGAATTAACAGTGCCAAAGATGACGCGGCAGGTCAGGCGATTGCCAACCGCATGACGGCCAATATCAATGCCGATGCAGTGGTAGCGCGTGGCCTCAATGACGCCATCAGCTATTCCCAGACCGCCAGTGGCGGCCTTGGCAGCATCGTCGATCTGCTGATCCAGGCGCGCACCCTGTCGGTCCAGGCCGCTAACGGCACGCTGTCGGACGCCGATCGACAGAGCATCAACGGCCAGTATCAGCAGATTATGGCAGGCATCAATGAAGTGGCAGACCACACTGAGATTTTTGGCCGCTATCCGCTGGCGACGAATAATCCCGATCTTCCCCCTGCGAAACTGGGTAACGTTGACCCTATCAACACGAAGTTTCCGGTGCCCGGCAAGAATTACTCCTTTACCTCTGGCGTGATCCCGCTGGCCTATATCCCGGCAGGCTCGACGGCGATAAGCATCACGATTGATTCGCTGGGTATGGATGACGATCTCCAGCTCTTTACCCGCGACGGTAAGCACCTGGTCGGTACACCACTGGACGGCAGTGCGCCTGATTACACCTGGGCCAGCAAAAGCATCACTAATGCGGCTACCGCTGATAGTCGCCTGCTGACCAGCAGTAACGGATTTGCCAGCGGTGCGGCTTATGACAGCTCGCAGTTACTGGAGGGCGGCCCGAGCTGGACGCTGGCGGGCAGTAACAGCAGCACCTACAACGGCATGAACATCACTTACAGCGGTGACGGCGATCGCTATGAGGATGTCGCCAGCGGCGATTTCAACAACGGCACCATCACCAGTAACCGGCTTGAGCGCATCACGCTGGATACCGTCAGCGAGGATTTGATTGTGGTGGTGGTGGGCAATGGTTCCTTCACCGGTAATCTGACCTGGGGAAATCTGCCGGAACCCAAAAGCCTGCCTGCAACGCCGCCGAAGAAGAGCGAACCTATGGAGGTGGTCACCAGCGCCGATTACGGTCAGCCGATCCAGTCGGATACTATTCCGGCAACGCCATCGGATACCAAAACGCTGGGGCTGAACAACACAACGCTGCTTACAGAGGGCGATATCTCAACCACCATGAAGGCACTGGATAGCGCGCTCGAGAAGATCAGCGGTTATCAGTCGATCTATGGCGCAAAGATCAACCGTTACGAGTCCAACCGTAATGTGTTATCGCAGCAGGGTGTGGATACCTCAGCGGCTCGCAGCCGCATACAGGATGCGGACTATGCTGAAGAAGCAAGCCAGCTGGCACGCAGCCAGATTATTCAGCAGGGTCAGACTGCCGTCAGCAAAATGGCGAATAAAACCCCTGAAATGATTATTCAGCTGTTAGGCAGCTAATAACGTTAACCGGCTGAGCATCAAGGCTCAGCCGGTTACCCTGTTTCTCCACCACTCTACTACCCGCCTGATTCAGCCCCCAGCTGGCCCGAAACCCCGGTTACACTTCGACACCCTTTGATCTCAGTCACACAATCTCGTTTAAGAACCGTTTAAAGATGATCATGATCACCCTTCTTTGTTAAAGAAATGCTAAATACTGACAACTATTTATTATCATCTTTGAATGCAGGGTTAATTAAAACAACAGGTTAATCATTACCACGCTAAGTAATTACCTGAATTTTCCTGCCGGTATGTAACTTTTTCATTACTTTTCCGCCATTGCGAGGGCTGTTAATTTGCTGACGATACTGGGTTTTTCCATGGTTGTTTGCTTCATGTATCTGATCATGACCAAACGCATGTCAGCCTTGATTGCGCTGATCCTGATACCAACCATATTTGCGCTGATTGGCGGTTTTTACGCAGGTCTGGGTGCCATGATGCTGGACGGCGTCAAAAAGCTGGCCCCTACCGGCGTGATGCTGACCTTCTCCATTCTCTATTTCGGTCTGATGATCGATGCCGGATTGTTTGACCCACTGGTGCGCTTTATTCTTCGGATGGTGCGCGGTGACCCCCTGAAAGTGCTGGTCGGAACGGCGGTACTAACACTACTGGTTTCTCTGGATGGTGACAGCTCAACCACTTACATGATTGCCATTGCCGCATTCCTGCCACTCTATCACCGGCTGGGCATGAACGTGCTGATGATGACCTGTCTGGTGAACCTCGCCAGCGGCATCATGAACCTCTCACCCTGGGGCGGTCCGACAGCCCGTGCCGCGGCGGCACTGCGCATTGATGCCCTTGATATCTTTATTCCGATGCTGCCAGCCATGCTGCTGGCCTGTGCCAGCCTGGTGGCGATGGCGGTGCTGTTTGGCCTGCGTGAGCGTAAGCGCCTTGGCGTGATGACCATGAAAGATCATCATCTCGACAACATTGAGCTGGGGCTGGGCGATGCCGAAGAGTGCGCAGCCAATCGCCGTCCGAAAATGTTCTGGCCTAACTTCATCCTGACCACCGTGCTGCTGGTGCTGCTGGTGATTGGTTTAATGCCGATTCAGATCCTGTTTATGCTGGCGTTTGCGATTGCGGTGATGCTCAACTATCCCACGCTGGAGGAGCAGAAAGCCCGCATCAGCTCTCATGCCGGTAACGTGCTGGCGGTGACCGCATTAATTTTTGCCGCCGGTATTTTCACCGGCATCCTCTCCGGCACCGGCATGGTTGACGCCATGGCGAAGAGCCTGCTGGCTGTGATCCCGCCCAGCTTCGGACCTTACCTGGCGGTGTTCACCGCGCTGGTCAGTCTGCCGTTTACCTTCTTTATGTCGAATGATGCCTTTTACTTCGGCATTCTGCCGGTTATCGCCCAGACGGCGGCCAGCTACGGCATTACCGCAGAAGAGATTGCCCGCGCTTCTATTGTCGGCCAGCCATTCCACCTGCTGAGTCCGCTGGTGCCGTCAGTCTACCTGCTGGTGGGTCTGGCGAAAGTCGACATCGGCGACCACCAGCGCTTTGCAATTAAGTGGGGGATTCTGGTCAGTCTGGTGCTGATGGCAGGCGGTCTGCTGACCGGTGCTTTCCCGCTGTTCCACACCTGATAATCCTCTGCTTTCTGGCGGATAACCGGCAATTTTGCCCGGTTATCCGCTTCACCGCTCCGCCTACTGCGTCATCCCTCTCTACACTCTATAGCCAGGCTGATGTGCTACGCGCCGGACAGGCCGTAGCCTCTCAGAGATATCCCCATTGCCCCTATGGAGGCCCGATGAAAATTCACCACCTTAACTGTGGCTGTATGTGTCCGCTGGGCGGCGCGTTCTATGATGGATTCAGTAAAGGCCTGAAAGCACATCTGGTCTGTCACTGTCTGTTGATTGAGACGGATCGCGGCGGGCTGGTGCTGGTGGATACCGGCTTTGGTCGTCAGGATATCCATGCGCCCGGCAGCCGCCTGTCCGGCTTTTTCCGCGCATTAAACAATATTCAGCGCCGCGATAATCTCACCGCACTGTCACAGGTTACGTCGCTGGGTTTCCGGGCTGAGGATGTGCGGCATATTATTCTGACCCATCTCGACTTCGATCATGCTGGCGGACTGACCGATTTTCCGCAGGCGCGAATCCATCTGTTGCAGCAGGAGGTTGATACCGCGCATCAGCGTCATAGCTGGCTGTCACGGGAACGTTACCGGCCCGGACAATGGGGTGGGATCAGCAACTGGGATACCTATCAGCCGCAGGGAGAAAAGTGGTTTGGTTTTGAGGCGGTTAATCGCCTGCGTGACTTACCGCCGGAGATTTTGCTGGTGCCGCTGGCGGGCCATACGCCGGGTCATGCGGGTATCGCGATTCAGCAACCCGATGGCTGGCTGCTGCACGGTGGCGATGCCTGGTTTTACCGCGGCGAAATGCGGCAGCAGACGCGACACTGCACGCCGGGACTGCGCTTTTACCAGTGGATGATGGGCATGGATAACGTAGCCAGACGGCACAATCAGCAGCGACTGCGTGAGCTCTCCTGCCAGCGCGGCGGCGAAATCACCTTTTTTTGCAGTCATGATGCCCGTGAGCTGGATGCGTTACAGGTTAATGCGCCGCTGCGCTGATGAGATAAAAGGTTTGTTTTGGCGATGAGGAAAGCCGCTTCGGGGCGAGAACTATACCGTCTCGTCCCGCAATAATGATGCTACGATCCCTGGATGCAGAGGAACGCCGGAAACATCTGTAGTTTCTCGCGCCTTATGCAGATCACATGCGGCCTGCATGGATAACCAGAGCCGTGCCGCATACCCAGGCCCGCCTCCAGCCGTACAGCCATTTCCGGGCTGACGGAGGCTTTACCGCTAGCCACTTTGCTAAGCGAAGCTGCGGAAACGCCCAGCTGTTTAGCCAGACTGCGCAGGCTGATGTCGTTATCTTCGAGATATTCCGCTATCAGGCCACCAGGGTGTGGCGGATTAAACATTGCCATCAGTGATAATCCTCAAGGTTGAGATTTGACGGGCTTTGAAGCCAGCCCCTGAGCCCTCAGACTACATCACCTTTAGCGGAAGATATCTCTACCGCCCGATTACTCCGGATCGCCCGCCCTCTTTTTCAGCTGTGCGGAAAGCCAGGGCGCAGTCAGACTCTCTGCAGATGCGCTGACCTCTTCCGGTGAGCCGGAGGAGACAACCCTTCCTCCTTTAAGACCCGAGCCGGGACCCAGATCAATCACCCAGTCCGCCTCTGCCACTATGCGCATGTTGTGTTCCGCCATAATTACGGTATGACCACGCTTTACCAGTTCATCCAGCACTACCAGCAGCTTATCCATGTCAGACGGGTGCAATCCTGTTGAAGGTTCATCAAGCAGATAAAGCGTGGGCGTACGCTGGACCCGCTGCAGCTCCCAGGCAAGCTTGATACGCTGGCACTCGCCGCCAGAGAGTTCAGTGGCGGGCTGACCCAGGGTCAGATATCCCAGCCCCAGCGACGTCAGTGCCTTAAGCGAACGCTGGATCCCGTCATGTCCATGAAACACCTTAGTGGCGTCGTCCACGGTCAGATCAAGCACATCCGCTATCGTCAGGTTGTTCCATTTCACCTCCAGCGTTTCGGGGTTATAACGGCTTCCCGCGCAGACGGAACAGGTTGCGGTAGCGCTCGGCATGAAGAGCAGCTCAATCGAAATCTGTCCCTGCCCTTCACAGGCAGGACAGCGTCCGGCTGGCAGATTGAATGAAAACCGGCTGGCGCTGAAGCCTTTGGCTTTCGCCGCGTCGGTGTCTGCAAACAGCCTGCGGACGATATCGAAAAATCCGGTGTAAGTGGCCAGATTTGAGCGTGGTGTCCGGCCAATAGGACGCTGATCGATTCTGACCAATCGGCCGATGGCGTCACTTCCGCTGACAACCTGACCCTTAACGTCCGGCACCAGATCCTCTTCCTCGCCCTCCTCGATGTCAGGCGTTTTGTCAAAACGTCCGAGCATTTCCGGAAGCACGCGATTCAGCAACGTCGATTTTCCGGAGCCGGACACGCCGGTGACGGCCGTCATTCTCCCCAGAGGGATGGCGATATCCACTCCGGCAATATTGTTGCAATAGACCTGTTCAAAGCAGAGCCAGCTCTCTGCGGGCCGGCGCTGGCGCAGCCCGGTATAGCTTCGTGAGAAAAGATAGGCCGAGGTGGGTGACGCACTGACTTCTTCAAGTCCTGCTGGTTCGCCGTTATAGACGATCTCGCCGCCATGCGTTCCCGGACCGGGGCCGACCTCAATGAGCCAGTCTGCCTCGCCGATGAGGTCAATATTATGTTCGACGACCACCAGCGAATTACCGGCACGCACCAGGTTCTTCAGGGATGCGAGCAGCGATTTGACATCATCGGGATGCAGCCCGGCTGACGGCTCATCCAGCACATAAAGCACGCCAAACAGCCGCGATATCAGCTGAGTGGCCAGACGCACGCGCTGCAGCTCGCCGGATGAGAGTACGGTGGTACGGCGTCCCGGCGCCAGATGACCCAGACCCAGCGTTTCCAGCTGCTCAAGCCGCATACAGATATCCGACGCCATCCGGATGACCGCCTCACGCAGTGCCGCCTCTGCCGGCAGGTCCGGCGATGCGCCACGTGCATAAGGCTTCAGCAGTTCAGCAAGCTCTGAGACCGACAGCTCACTCAGGCTGGCAATGTCATGACCGGCAAAGGTCACGGACAGCGCATCCCGGTTTAGCCTTTTACCGTGGCATTCAGAACAGGGAGTGACCGTCACAAAGCGCGCCAGCCGTTTCTTCGTCGTCTCGCTGCCACCCGAATAACTCTGCAGCACGATTTTTGCTGCACTGGTGTACGTGCCGGTATAAGCCGGCTCTTCGCCCGCCGCCAGCGCGTTTTCGCGCTGCTCAGCATTCAGACCGACAAAAATCGGCACCGATGGCTGTTCGTCAGTCAGCAGTATCCACTGCTGGTCGCGGGCTGAAAGCGTATTCCAGGGCGCATCGACATCGTAGCCGAGCGTCTCAAGGATGCTGCGCAGATTTTTGTTATGCCAGCCTCTGGGCCAGGAAGCGATAGCCCCCTGGCGGATGCTCAGTGAGCTATCCGGCACCATCGACTCGGTTTTAACGGTGTGCACTCTTCCCAGTCCCTGGCAATGCGGACAGGCACCTTCAGGATTGTTAGGCGAGAAAAAATCGGCGGTCATAAAGGGAACGCCTTCAGGCCTTACGCCCGCACGGGAAAACAGCAGACGCAGCGTGACAGAAATTCGGGTGAGGCTGCCCACCGTTGAACGCTCCTGCGCGCCAGCCCGGCTCTGCTGAAGCGCCACCGCGGGTGGAAGTCCGTCAATATTATCCACATCCGGCGCAGCAGCCTGATCGATCAGACGACGGGCATGTGGCGACACCGACTCGATAAACCGGCGCTGGGCTTCCGCATAGAGGGTATCAAAGGCGAGGGACGATTTACCGGAGCCTGAAACCCCGGTGAACACCACCATGGCGTTGCGGGGAAATCGCAGCGAAACATCTTTGAGATTATGTGTTCTTGCACCCTGTACCGAGATATAAGGATCAATGTGCTCATCAGCGCGGTAATGATCGGCGTTGCGTTGTTCTGTCATGATTTCCCTGATTGATAATGCACGGCAGATTCACGATCGCCTGCCGTTAATGACTAAAAATTGCAGATGCTAATCCGGCGTTCAGGCTATCCGGCCCGTTTGGGGATAGAAACAACAGCAAGGGTAGTCAGGGATCGCGGTCTGCACAACGCGAGGGGGGTTCATCGCTTCGTGGCAGCACAGACTGGTAAGCAGCATGTACAGGAAGCCTTCTTATCTCTTAAGAAAACCCTGGAGCAAACTTAAATAAGGCAAAGCCGTCACTAGCAAATCGCTTATGTGACTCTAATGTAGATTCCTGTGGTATCGATAAATGCAGGTCTATGTAAGGTATGGATATAGACAATGGGAAATGTTTAATACCCCAGGAACCTTTCTATAACCTTTATCTCTCTATGGCCAGGTATGCACCCCAGAGTGCCTGATGACGCCCCGCTCCCGTTATTCAGCGCGCTGACGGCATAAAAAATCATTTAAGACATAAGGATAGCGAAACCATGCCCATTTCTGAAATGATGCCGCGAGTGCCTGTAGGGAGATGAGGTGAAATTACCGTTTTTTATTATCCTGTCCCAGACCGTCAGGTTGTCAAGCATGAACGCGCGAGGTATTGTTTAAAAAGCATCAGGATGATGAATGAAGTGAACTTGTGGGAGCTGGCAGTGGATACGACTGAAGAACTCAATAACACCTATTTCTACGCAGGTAGACCGAACCTCACCGCTGGTGAGCTCTTTTTCATGATTTTCTGTGAAGAAGTCGCTGAACAGCTGGGCATTGATGACTTCGGAGCGATCGTGGCCATCCTGTCTGGACGTAATGTCCTGACTACCCGCACCAAACCGCGCGATGCTCTCAAAGGTACCTCCTATGCCTCACGGGCAGCACGCAGAGTATTCCCTAACGCCAAGTTTCCTTTCGGCATACAGCTCCCCACCATCGTAGGGGGATACCCGCCCCGGACCGCGCGTATCCTTTTTACGCATAAGCTCAGCACCTTTGTTGGTCGGGCGATACCCGTCGTGGGCTGGGTGATTCTGGCAAGAGACGTTGCCGATATCAGTTTCAATTCGGTCAGACTGTACAATGCCATCGCTCGCGGGGAGGATAAGTTATGGTAGATGACACACAGGCACGCGTAATGGCACTCATTGAGCCGTGGAACGGCCGATCGCTGCTTACGTTCCGGAAAAAAACACTCACGCCAGAGATGTCGCTTAATCAGGACATGAAGCTTGACCCGGAGGACGCTGCGGAATGCCTTCAGAACGTCTTCGATGCGTTTGGAATGGATTCTGATCTGGTGACTTTCAGCCTCTACTATCCAAAAAACCCGCGCGAGGCCATCCCTCTTACTATCGGGATGGTAATCGAGTCAGCCCGTGCCAAGCGATGGTGCTATGACTGATATGACCTGCTCCCCGTTGATTAGTACACCCCGATGTTAGTAATGTCTTCATAAGCCACATGAGGGCATCCCCATGAAGAAGCGTTTTCCTACGAACAGATCATCAGTATCCTCCGCGAGGCCGAAGCCGGGGTTTCTGCACGGGAACTCTGCCGTAAGTATGCTATTTCAGACGCTACTTTCTACACCTGGCGCAAGAAGTTTGGCGGCATGGAAGTCCCTGAGGTAAAGCGGCTTAAGTTACTTGAAGAGGAGAACGTCCGCCTTAAGAAGCTGCTCGCCGAAGCCATGCTGGATAAGGAGGCGCTTCAGGTGGCTTTGGGTCGAAAGTTCTGACGACAGACCAGAAGCGGGAAGCCGTGGAAGTCATATGTGATGCAACGGGTCTGTCGCAACGTCGTGCCTGCAGGCTGGCAGGTCTGTCTCTTTCAACCTGCCGTTATTCAGCTCAGCGTCCGGCTGCTGACGCGCAGCTATCTCTACACATCACAGAGCTGGCACCTGAACGCCGTCGCTTTGGTTACCGGCGGATCTGGCAGTTATTGCGTCGTGAGGGCCTTCACGTCAACCACAAGCGGGTATACCGCATTTATCACCTTAACGGCCTGAGTGTGAAGCGCAGACGACGTCGTAAGGGTCTGGCGACTGAGCGGCTTCCGCTGCTTCGCCCGGATGCGCCCAATCTGACCTGGTCAATGGATTTCGTCATGGATGAACTGGCCACCGGTCGCAGGATCAAGTGCCTTAACTGCGTCGATGACTTCACAAAGGAATGCCTGACTGTCACTGTTGCCTTTGGGATTTCAGGCGTGCAGGTCACGCATATTCTGGACAGTATTGCGCTGTTTCGCGGATATCCGGCTACGATAAGAACTGACCAGGGGCCGGAGTTTAACTGTAGAGCACTTGACCAGTGGGCCTTTGAGCATTGCGTGGAGCTGCGGCTTATTCAGCCCGGTAAACCGACACAGAACGGATTTATTGAGAGTTTTAACGGACGCTTTCGCGATGAATGCCTGAATGAACACTGGTTCAGCGATATTGTTCATGCCCGGAAAATCATTAATGACTGGCGGCAGGACTATAACGAGTCCAGACCTCATTCATCGCTGAATTACCAGACGCCGTCTGAATTTGCAGCAGGCTGGAGAAATGGAAAATCAGAAGGTGAACAAACCGACATTACTAACTGATCGTTGTATCTAATACTAGGGGCAGGTCACGAATAACGTACACACACTTAAGACGAGAGCTCTATACAACTTTCAATGTGGCCATTCTCCGTCAACGGGTGTCAGGTCTAAGTGATGCCATTAAATTGCCTACAGAATTTCAGTGTGATTTATGAAAAAAACCCGTCTGCGACGGGTTTTCAGGCATAGAAGGCGACAATCACCGATCCGGCATTACGGCTTTTTAAACTTGTCTTCGACTTTCTCTTTCGCTTCCGCGATTTTATCACCGGCCTTTTCCGCGAAACCCTCTTTATGCGCTGGCTCGCTGCCTGGCGTTACCGGACGGGTGTCGTGGTCAGCGCGGGCCTGACGCGTGCTTTCAAGCAACGGATCGGCCACAGTACGATTCCCGGTCAGCCGATCTGCGCCGAGAGGATCTGTACTGGCATGGTCAATATCCACTTCCTGACGGCGTACCGAATCGTTGATAGTTTCAACCCGATCGCTTGTCTCTTTGCGTAACACCACCTCTTCAATGATCTCCGCGGTCTTATTAATTACGGGCTGCTCATGCGTCTCTTCCACTTCGACAGTTTTTTCAGACCAGTCAACATGAGTGGGTGAACCTGATTCATTCACCGGACGACGGAAGATTGCGGCGTGCTGCTCATGCAGCGAGACATTTTCTGAGACCTGATCGGTGACAGTGTAGCGACGAACGCGGGTTGAACCTTCACTGACCAGACGTTTACCCACTTCCAGTCGCTCCTCGGCCAGACGCAGTACATCCTCGTCACTTTCGTCACCGGTCAGGGCGGTACGGGCAGCGCCACGATGGGCAGGATCGTTAGAGAGCGGATCGACGGCGGCATTATCCTGAAGCGTTCCACTGGCAGGTGCAGTCAGACCATCACTGGTCGCGTAACCGGGCGCGTAATCATCGGGCAGCGCCGCACTGCGCTCGGTAAGTTCTTCATGTGCATCAAGGATGCCCAGGGCGCGAGGTAACTCATCTTCATCGGCCCGCAGCGAAAGCACTACTCCGCCGGTTCGCATCGCGTCTTCATACACTTCGGCCTGATCCTCCTCCAGCGTATTGCCGAACAGGCGTTGCCAGAAGCCAGGGTGACGGGCCTCCTGACCTTCGGTACGCAAACGATCACCGGAGATGATATCAATGTCATCATCCAGGAACCCGGCTTTGATCAGGTTACGCTTTGCACCCTCTGCCAGTGAAATATTGCTGAACATTGTTACGATTGTTTCACGCGCCATGTTGTGTTCCTCGGTGATGGATTCGGACGGCTCTGAATAGGGTGTACGGGTCAGGTGAGCGTGCTGTTTGCGCAGGGAGACGACCTGTTCTGTCGCTTCCTCACTGACAACTTTGCGGATATGCCACTCCTCTTTCAGCACCAGATGACGAACGATCTCGATTTCCTCTTCAACGACAGGAATGATCAGAACGCCATTTTCTTCACGGATCTCCGGCATCTCAGCCAGCCGTTCCGATTTAGGAATGCGTTCTATTTCCGCCGTCTGGTGCCGGAGCATCAGCGCAATCTTCTGCTGATGCTCAGTGACCTGTCGGGTAACCCTGACATGACCGTCGATGACCCGCTGTTTCGAGACCTCAACGGTTTCCTCCGCCAGGCTTAGCACCTGGTCGCTACCCTCTGACCCTGGTTTTTCAGGAGGTTGATTGTTCATGTTTAACCTGCCTGTAATACAGAGCGATCATTTGTACTTTTCTTTACCTTGAGCATAAGTCACTGCTTTTCGGTTAGTTAAAGCCTGGCACAAACAATGACAAAAGATAGGAAAAAGCAGAAAAACGCCATTATATGAAGATAACGTGGTGCTAAAATCGATTAAGCGGCGCGGCAGATAAAAAAACAGCTAACGAAGCGGCAGACAGTGAAATCTCTTTTATCGCGTGCGGAAAGAGGATCAATCAGGCGTTAACCCGACCCGAAGTGAATCAGGCATATCGGGTCAGGGGTTAAGCCATTCGCTTTCCTGCAGTTCGCCATTAGCCGAATAGCGAAACAGGGCGCGCTGATTTTCGTTTCGCTGAAGCTGATAGGCGTCCAGCACACTGGCCTGCAAAATCACCACGCCAAAGCGGGATTCCCCGGTTTCCGTTGCTGCCGCGTCAGGCGTCTCATCAGCCGTTGCCCGTGCTTCCCCCGGAGGTCCGCCGGTGTAAGTCTGCCGCGTGTGCTGCGGTAACGCACGCCAGGCTGCCCGGGCAACATCACTTCCCGCCGCATAACACGCAACCCGCCCTGCCAGCCGTAACTGCAGGCGACGCTGATGGCAATATCCCAGCACGGTGACCTGCGGATTCGCCGCCATCTCCTGCCACTTCGGGCTGCGAACATCCGTATGAAATGTCAGCATCCTGCGGTCGTCGGCACACTGGCGCAGAACCACGGTGCGCGCCTGAGGTTGTAGCAGAGCATCGACCGTACAGAGCATCAGATAACGAAATCCACCCTGTGGATCGGTTGCAGATTCCTGCAGCGCAGCCCAGGCTCCAGTTTCAAACGTTTTCAATTCCATGGGGATTACTCTCATCAGGATCAATTTTCAGCCATCTGGCTAAAAGCGTAGCAATGAAGTGGGCAGAAGGCCTGACAGCGCAGCGATAAGAGCAGATGTGGCAAGCGGGAGCTGGACAATGCACGAGAGCAGGAGCTGTTGAGATAGCGTCGGGATTGCGGGATACCTCGCAGAGCGGCAAAAGCGCGTCCCGCCAGTCAGCCACTCTGTGTTATTTTTGCGCCATCGCCACAGAGATCCGATCCGCAGGGAGTTGCACGATGACAACTGAAGAGTCTGCTAAAGTACCGGCTGAAATACCGCTGAAAGTCACCTCGCCGCGCCTGACTTATCGGCCACTTCGGCAGGAAGACTGGCCCTTCTATCTGGCAGTCAGTCAGGATAGATCGGTGATGCAGTACATCAGCGATCCGCGCAGCGCTGAAGAGATCAGAACCCACTCATTTGATGTCCGCCTGCCCGCCTGGTACAAGGGCTGCAGGCACTGGCTCTGTCTGGTTATCGGAGAAAAAACATCCGGTGCTCCGGCTGGCTTTTGCGGGTTTATCGATCGTGGAGAGGGTATTGCGGAGTTTGGCTTTATTCTGGCCGCAGATGCGCAGGGCAAAGGCTACGGCAGCGAGTCTCTGCATGCCATTATCACGTTCTGCTTTGAGCAACAGGAATACCGCAAACTGATCGCGACGGTGACAGCAGGCAATGCGGCCTCACGCCGGACCCTGATTTCAGCGGGCTTTGTGCAGGAGGGGACGTTGCGGCAGAACTTCTTCCTCAACGGCCAGTGGCAGGATGACTGGATCTTCGGCTTGCTGAAACAGGAATACCAGCCCGCACACTCACCCTGAGGCGCAGACTATCAGCGTCGGGCATCCTCCGCTACGCTCGCCACAATCAGACCGATTAGCGTGGCGTAACGTCATAACCGCTGGCGATAGCGATAGCGGGCGCACAGTGCTCCTCTCCGCACAGCATCGCCTCAAAGTCCGCCGGCGTCAGTGGCTGGCACAGGCCATTGCCCTGCATAATGTCGCATCCGGCGGCCGTAACAAAAGCGATCTGCTCTTTGTCTTCCACCCCTTCGGCGGCCACCCGGATACCCAGGCTTTTGCCGAGCGCGGTAATGGCCCGGAACATCATACGCACCCGCATGCTGGAACCCAGCTCGTGCGTCATCGACTTATCGATTTTAAAACCCGTCACAACGCTATAGCGCAGCAGGTTAATCGCCCCTAGCGTACGCCCGTAATGATCGATAACGAACGAGGCTCCCGTTCGGCGTACGGCGTCAACCTGAACCGGCATATCCTGCATCAGCACGGCCAGCAGTGGCTCATCCACTTCCAGCTCAACAAAACCGGCATCGCCTCCGGCACTCTCACGTATTACCGTCTCCAGGCTGTTCCCTGCCAGCTGGCGCGGAAACAGGTTAATGCTGACGCGAAGCTGAGGAGAGCGAACCTGCCACTGCCGGACCTGTGCCAGAGCACTGCGGATGATCCATTCACCCAGCGTGACTGAAAGCGGACTTTTAACCAGCATGCCGATAAATTCAGCCGGCAACAGCAGCCCGCGCGTCGGATGCTGCCAGCGCACCAGCGTCTCGCAGCCAATAAGCTTTCCGCTTTCAACGTCGTAGCGGGGCTGATAGTAAAGAGTGAACTGCTGCTGCCGCACCGCCGTTTCCAGTTCGCGCTCAAAACGGCGCCGCTGCTGCTCCGCTTCACGAAACGCGGGCATAAACAGCATGCTGCAGCCTTTACCCGACGCTTTGGCGCGATAGAGCGCCAGATCAGCGGCGGACATCACCGAAGAGGGATCCCTGCCGTGCTCCGGATAGGAGGCGATGCCGGTGCTGGCACCGACCACCACCGGTGAGTCGTGATAGCGGAACGGCGTCTGAACGGCCGCAATCAGTTTCTCCGCCGTGATCGCCGCCTCTGCGCTGCCGCCTGCTAACAGGATCACAAATTCATCACCACCCAGGCGCGCAGCCGTCACGGCACTGGCGCAGACCGCACGAATCTGTTCGGCAACGTGACACAACAACGCATCGCCTGCAGCATGCCCCAGCGTATCGTTAACCTCTTTAAAACCATCGAGATCGGTCATCAGTAACGTATAGGGGACGCCCGCCCTGGTCAGCTGGCCGACCTGATCCATAAACGCGCTGCGGCTGGCGAGACGTGTCAGCATATCCAGTGAGGCCAGCTCACAGAGCCGCGCCTCACTCTCATAGCGGGCCGTGACATCGCGGATGATCATGCCCACCAGCCGTTCGCCCTCTTCACGCCAGCCCGAAAAAGAGACCTCTGCCGGAAATTCACGACCTTCACGCGTGACACCCCATATCTGCAAAGAGCGTGGGTGCGAGATAGCTGCTTCGTCAGAGGTAATCCGGACCAGTTCATTACGGTAGTCAGTCTGACAGCGAGCAGGGATCAGCTCGCTGATATACTGGCCGCGCATCTCCTCTGCGCTGTAGCCGAACAGCGCGGTGGCGGCCGGGTTCCAGAAGGTTATGCCACGCCGAAGGTCAGTGCAGACAATGGCGTCAGGCGAAGTGGATGAGATCGCCTCGAGTCGCTGCTGGCTGGTGTAGCGCAATAACTCCAGACGATGCATCTCCATGCGATCCATCACCAGGGCAGCAATATCGTTCAGATGCTTTCGATCCTCTGCAGTTAACGGCTCACGAGGATGGCTGTCGGTCAGGCAGACCGTGCCAATATGATGCCCATCCGGGGTCGAGAGCGGGATTCCCGCGTAAAAGCGGATAAAGGGGTAGCCGTGAACCAGCGGACTGTCGCGGAAGCGCGGATCTTTCAGCGTATCGGGCACGCAGAGGATATCGCCCTGCGCCAGCGTATGGTGGCAGAAGGCGACGTTGCGTGCCGTACCTGAAATATTTAAACCGTACCGGGAGGCGAAGAACTGCCGCTTTTCGTCGATAAGCGAGACAAAAGCGACCGGCACCCGAAACAGCCGCGCGGCAAGCGTAGTGAGGCGATCCAGCGCATCGGTCGGCGGTGAATCCATCAGATGATACTGCTTAAGTGCGTCGAGGCGAGCCGCCTCGGCATCATGATAAACTGGACGTTTCAGCGTAACTCTCCTCTGGTGTTATCTGCTGTGGCTGGCCTGACACAGCATAAAGAGGACACGTTCAATCAGACAGAACGCGCAGAGTTCGCTGCCGATCCGTTGCCGGAAGAAAGGCCCGTCAGTAAACCCGGCAGCAACAGGTTGCCGCGCTGAGTCCGATAAAGCTGACACCGCAGACAGCGAGGCATCAGTTAACACGTTATGCCTGCCAGAGAGAGTACGGCGGACCGCCCAGGATTATCTGGCCAGAGCATATCAGACAGGCGGTAATGCGCCTCGCTTAGCTCTCTATATCGGCCCGACATGACTTTACTTAAGAGAAAACAGAGGATGAACGCCTTACTTTTTCAGCTTTGGTACCAGTTGATAGTGCGGATGCTCTCCGGCGAGCAACATCAGCAGTTCATATTCTCCCTGACTGAGCAGCGCAGGATTTTTCGATGCTTCTTTAGTCTGCCAGACACGCTGGCTAAGATCGAAACGCTCGGCTGCAATCTCCTGAGAGAGACCGGCCGCAAGGCGCAGCTCACGCACGTTGTGCTGGACGGCGACAGGCCGCTGTAAAATCTGATTTCCCATATAAACGCTCCGCATACGGTGCCCCGGCGAGATGGCCGGGCGGAAGTACACGCCTGCGGCCAAAACATAAATTTGAGTTAAGTTTTAACAGCCCGGCGTTTTACACTTATCAGGAAAGCGTAACGCACCAGTAAAAACAGAGAAAATAACCTGAATTATATTTAAATCGCTGCCCGGATAATTTTTGCACCGCTGAGAATAGTAATTGCCATTCTGAATGGTGGCGTTGATCGAATGATGATCAACGTCAATCACAGTCACAAAAAATGACCGTTTCATCCCTCTTTTAAAAAGAGTGAATATTAATCGTTATTCCGTGCCGGACAGACATTATCTACAGTTCAGAAAATATACGTTCAGGCTATGCCCGCGCAAACGTTGCCCAGCCGCCTTTTTCAGCAGGCATGACGCGTTTAGGCTCTACGGCAAGAGGGCGATGCGGCAGGGTAAAGCGCGTAATCACGCTGCCCAGCTTTTCAGTCTGTCCACTGAGACTGCCTGCCGTCGCCGAAACCTGCTGAACCAGCGTCGCATTCTGCTGCGTTACGCGGTCAAGTTCTGCAACGGCGACCGTGACCTGGGCAATCCCTTTGCTCTGTTCATCCGAAGCCAGCGCAATCTGTCCGATCAGTTCATTCACGCCGCCGACGCCGCGCAGCACGGCCTCCATGGTGGTTCCTGCGCTCTCAGCCGCCCGCCGGCCATCGTCAACGCGTGCCACGGTATCGGCAATCAGCTCTTCGATCTCTTTAGAGGCAGCAGCACTTCGCTGTGCCAGTGAGCGTACCTCACTGGCGACTACCGCGAAGCCGCGGCCCTGTTCACCCGCACGGGCGGCTTCTACAGCGGCGTTTAACGCCAGAATGTTGGTCTGAAACGCAATACCATTAATAGTGGTGGTGAACTGCCGGATTTTTTCTGATCCCTGAGCGATGCTGGTGATGGCTGCCGATACCAACTGAACCAGTTCCACGCCCTGCTGAGTCGTATCCGTGGTGCTGGCAGCCAGTTCACGTGCCTCACGGGCATTCTCTGCATTGTGACGCACGGTGACGGTAATCTCCTCCATACTGGCTGCGGTCTGCTCCAGCGCAGCAGCCTGAGTGGATGTCCGGTCGGAGAGATCGGCGTTACCCGCTGCGATGTCCCCCGCTTCACGATGAAGAATGGCTGCGTTGTCTCGGATAGCGCTGACCGTCTGCAACAGACTGTGCTGCATCTGTTTGACCAGCGGCACCAGTTGCCCGACACAGTTGCGCCCCAGATCTTCCGGCTCGCGCGTCAGATCGCCATCGGCAATAATTTTTAAATGACCGCGAATTTTACCTACCGGACGCACCAGATGGACGACCAGATAGCGGTCGCAAAACAGCAGCAACGCCACTGCCGCCAGCAGTGCTGCCAGCAAAACGCCCTCAAGCCGATGCCGGTCAGCCTTCAGGGGTGCCTGATTCCGGGCCAGCTGCTGCGTCACCTTGTCCAGCTGCGCACGGGCAACCTTTGCGTATTCTGAGGGGGTTGTCGTAAGTGCCGCGCGGACGTTATCCCAGTCAGCATCGGCCGGGGTTGAGGCGACGAGCGCGTTTTTATCGGCTGGCGTACCGCTCTGCATGACGATAGCGCTGTGCGCCAGAAAGCTCAGCTGCTGCGTCAGAACGGCTGAACGATCGGTTTGACGAAAGATATCGCGCACGACCTGGCTGCTGTAGCCACCGGCCAGCACGACGATGCCCAGTGAGACGATCATCATCCACAGCACAACGCGGCGGATAGTGAAATGCCTGAGTGAATTCATGAGGTTTCCCCGATGTTGTCATTGGTGTAGTTAAAATTAAACAAAAATAAATTATGTCATCTACTTTAGTGCATTATTATATAGTGCACTATGTTTATACTCTGTATACTGGCAGGATATTTAAGAAATTAAAAGTTTTTAACGACAAAATAATAGAATCGTGATTACTAAAATATTTCGTTAAAGAAAAGTGATTTGCTATTCTGACCAGCAATGCCGTGCAGTGTGATAAAAAATAAATGGTCATGACTCTTTCTTTTTGCAGAATTTGCCTGTAGTCATGACATCATACCCTTCAATTTTTCTGTTTAATTTCGCGCCGTAATCAGCCGGTGCGGAGGAATCCATGCTTATGAGTCTCAGCGACGGCGACGATTGCCGTACGCGAACCCTGCACGCGCTGCGCAGTAACGACGAAAGTCGTGACGATGTGTTGCGACAGTTCGTCCGACTGGCCAGCCAGGCACTCGGTATACCCGGCAGCTTTATCTCCGTACTGGATGATGAGATGCAGCATGTTAAGGCTGCGCAAAATTTCACACTCACTCAATCCTCCCGGCAGGACTCGCTCTGCCGGCATGCAGTGGACAGTGACAGCACCGTGGTAGTACCCGATACGTTGCTGGATACCCGCTTTGCTGAGCATCCGCTCATTGTTGGCGCGCCTTTTATCCGCTTTTATGCCGGCGTACCGCTTAAAAGCAGCACAGGTCTGATACTGGGTACGCTGTGCGTGACTGACACCGCGCCTCATCCCTTTAATGCGGATCAGGTCGCCATGCTGAAGATGCTGGCGGCACTGGTGATGTCATTTCTTGAGGCCTGGTACTCGGCTGGCTTTGCCGACCCGGTAACCGGTCTGCCCAACCGCCAGCGTCTGATTCGCGACCTGCAGTTTCTTGCCGCCTCCGGTGACACCACGCCACGGCGGCTGGTGCTGATTGACTGTATCGATATGCCGCGCGCCTACGAGCTTGCGCGCTCAATGGGCATGGGACCGGTTGAAAGCCTGTTGAAAGATGTGGCGACACTGCTGCCGCTGCGCCTGAGGCCTGCGCCAGGAGAGATGCTCTACACCGTAGCCACCGGGCGCTTTGCCCTGCTGACACGTCAGGAGAGCAGACTCACTGCCAACTGGGTGGCAAACAAGCTGGCCGGGATCAGCGCGGATCTCGGCGATGGGCTGTCGGTTGCACTGATGACCCACACCGGTGAGGCGAGTTTCAATACCGGGGAGATGCCTGCCCAGGAGATCCTGCGGCGTGCGGTCAGCGCGCTGCACGAGGCCATCACACGCGACGTCGCCTCGATGCCTTTCAGCGAGGCCACTGATACGCGCCATACGCAGGACTTCACCCTGATGCATGACCTGGCCATCGCGATACGCCAGGATAAGGGGTTATGGCTGGCGTATCAGCCTAAAATCTGTCTGCACAGCGGCAAGCCAATTGGCCTTGAGGCCCTGATCCGCTGGCAGCATCCGCAGCGCGGCGAACTGTCTCCTGCACAGTTTTTACCCTTTGCCGTGCAAACCGAGCTGCTCAGCGAACTGACCACCTGGGTGACAGAGCACGCCATCGCCCGGCTCTCCCGGCTGCGCAACAGCTATATTCAGCTGCCCATCACCATTAACGTCAGCAGCAGCGATTTTTCACGTGACGGTTTTGCCGACGAGCTGGAAGAGCAGATGATCAGAGCGAAGCTCCCGGTTTCGCTGCTGGGCATTGAGTGTCTGGAGACGGAACGGATTCTGGAGAGCGCGACCGCAATGCGGGGGCTTGAGATGCTGAAACTTCGTGGATTCGGTATTTCACTGGATGACTTTGGTACCGGCTACAGCAACATCAGTTATCTGCGGCGCATTCCGCTGGATGTGATCAAGCTGGACCGTTCACTGATCAGCGAAATTTCATCTGACACCGCATCGCGCGTCATCGCCCGCAGTATTATTGCGATGCTTAAAGATCTCGATTATATGGTGCTGGCTGAGGGCGTGGAGAATGCGGAAACCGTTACGGCGCTGACCGAGTTCGGCTGCGACCAGGCGCAGGGCTTTTTCTACTCCAGGCCGCTGCCGGAAGCGGCACTGGATGAGTGGCTCGGCTGGCGATTACGCAGTAAGTGCTGAGCCTGTCCCACCCACCCCGGAATCTTACCCGGCCGACCCAGACACGCTGGACCCCTCAGCTCCGGCAATGATGACGTTATTACGTCCGGCGGCTTTTGCTTCGTAAAGCGCTTCATCGGCACGCCGCAGCAGAGAGTCGCGATCGCTATCCTGATCGCTCCGTGAAGCCACCCCGGCTGATATCGTCATCGTTCCGGCAAACGGGAAGGTGGTGGCGCTGACGGTCTCACGGATGCGTTCCGCGGTGCGGACGGCATCAGCCAGCGTGGTATGCGGCAGCAGCAGAATAAACTCCTCGCCACCAAACCGGCTGACGATATCGCCGGTGCGACAGGCCTGACGCAGCAACGCTGCCAGGCTCACCAGAACCGCATCGCCCGCGTCATGCCCGTACCAGTCGTTTATCTTCTTAAAATGGTCAATATCAATGGCGATGGCACACTGTTCATGCTCACTGTCTGACTGCGCCGCCAGCGCCGAAAATCCGCGTCGGTTGCAGAGCCCGGTCAGCGGATCGGTCATCGCTTCATCGTTTAGCGCGGCAAGATGACCCGCAACGGCGTGCCGATGCGCCTGCACGGCTTCTTTGAGCCGATCAGCCTCGTAATACCAGGTTTTGACCGTGGCGAGAGATTCCGCCTGGGCTTCGCTGCCGCCATCGCGCACTCTGTCCGCCAGCTTTTCCAGTGGAGAGGCGATCCGACCGGCCATAAAGGCAATAATGGCCGCTGTTACGGCAATAATGCCCAGAACGAACCAGACGGCGCTTTCTGCCGTGCGCATCAGAATATGCCTGACCGTTTCAGAGGTGCCGGTAATAAAAACGTTCCAGCCGGTTTTATGCAGTGTGCCATAGCCGGTCAGATAGTGCTGTCCCTCACTCTCCAGCGTGAAATGCCCGCTTTCTGTCGTGGCGAGCCGTTTCTGCAGTGCCAGACTCAGCAGCATCTTTGTTCCGACGCGCGCCGCGTCATGACTGAAAATAATCAGCCCTTCATTGCTGACCACGCTGACCGTTGAACCATTGGAATAGAAATGCTGGCTCAGGATTTCGCTCAGCATGCTCTGTTTCTTGAGATAAATAGTCCCGCCAATGTAGCCCAGATAGCGGCCATCTTCGCTGAACAGAGGTTGTGATAAAAACACCACATAGTTACCGGCCGCAGAGGTAAAAGGAGCAGAGATAAAAGGCTTCTGGGTCGCTATGGCCTGCAGGCTGGCCGCCGAATGCAGCTTCACGCCAATAAGATTCAGACTATCGGGTGAGGTTGCTGCAATAATGGCATCATGATTTACCACCACCACCGAGTTGAAAAAGCCCGACTGCATTCGCAGGCGATCGCTCTCTCCTTCCAGTCGTTTAATATCACTAAGCCCCTTGATCTGCGACGCACTCCAGGCCAGTTCACGTTGCGCTGTCGCCAGGTAACGATCGGTGGTATCAGCCAGCTTGCGGGCATAGGCAATGTTCCCTTCAAGCAGACTGTCTTCGATGTTGGCCTTCTGAAAGAGCAGCAGCGCACTCAGCAGCAGACCGGAGGTCAGAATGACGCCCCCGATGGAAAGCAAAGTCAGCAGCGAGCGAAGGCGCATTTTTTCATGGGGCATTGCAGTCGGGATCCGGATTAAGTGTCATCTGAGTGTAACAGTAGACGTTTCACGTCAAGGGCCGAACAGAAGATGATTTACACAGGATCACGGCGCATTGCCGGCGCAGCACACAACCGTCCAGCCCTGCATAAAGGATTGTTTAGCGTTTCGATAGCCCTGATAAGCAACAGCAGAAAATGATTAAGCGGTAATAATGATACTGAGCAGGCCGGTATCTGTGCAGATGACGCATTATTATTACTGTTGACCGTGATAACAACGCCATATGGTCGCTGAAAATAACGGGGCAGGCTCTGCCCCGTTTATCATTACGTTAAAAATATGCGTAGAACAGTTAAATAAAACCTGCATCAATAATAAGTAATTGTGCATCAGCCTTATCTTTTAAGCGAATTTAACGCCAGAACGATTTAATATAAGAGCGGCTGCTGAGCCTTTTAATAAAATGATGCGGACAGGTATAGCGGCGCCCTTCCCACTCCAGATTAAACCACTGAAATTCATCATTTTTAATTTTTTCCAGCAGGGTCATTGCCTGCATCGGCGTCTGAAAAGCATAAGCTTTCATCACGCCCTCCTGGGTGCATAAATCAATATGAACCATGTAACCCCCGGGTGTTAAAAAGATCGGACATTTTATAATTATTGAAAAGCCTCTTTATCATAATCCATTTATCGGCTGCCGATTATCTGATTCCGTATTATTTACGTAAAAATTTCGCATCTATTTCCCATTTAAATTTTTGGGCAACCCTGCCTTATTTCATCAATTAATTTGACCATGTATACGAAATCCAGCCAGACCCGAATAGATCGTAACCCATGTTTAATGCAGCTCAGAGGGTGGCGACGATAAGCGATCACAGAAGATGACGTATACCTGCTCACATTGTCAGCATTGCACCGTCTGGCAGGTCCAGAGCCGTCATGCAGAGGGGATGTAATGGTGCTGGCTGAGAGGTTGAGATGGTCATAAACAGAGCACATCGTTTACACTCTCATCAGCCTCATCTGCAATCCGGCAAAGGTACAGATGTATCGTGGAGAGAGGCAGGAGATCACTGACGGCGGGCAATAAGGAATCTTATGCTGGATTATATGGTGTCGCTCTACCGTACTGTTCCTGTCTCATCTGAACGTCTCAGCGACTGGCTTGCCAGCTGGCTGGCGCAGCAGCAGACACGATGCCACGATCACCATTTTTCTGCCGCCTTTCCATGGCGTGAAACCGGTCTGCCCCAGCACGCCTTTTTGCAGCGAGAACTGACGATAAACGGCCAGCGTTATCTCACCGGGCCGCGCTATCTGGGTGGCGATCCTGCACAGCCCTTTATTGAGGTTGTTGCGCGTGACGGCATCATCGATTACAGGGTCGCTAGCGCCATTATGCAGGCATGGCAGCCGCTGAAACCTCTGAAGCTGCGCATCCTGTTGCCTGCGACTTATCCTGACATCGGTATAACCGATCAACTGCTTTTCCTCAGCGACCTGGCTTCACTCTCTGTTCCTGTCGACGAAGATATTTCACTGGTGACAGCCCGCCGGAAGGATTATCCCGCCTGTATCACGGCGATTAACCGCGCCTATCGTGCCAGCTGGCACACGCTGCCGCATCTGCGCGATCAGCTACTGGCAACCAGCAGGCAGGAATTACGGGAGGATATCGCCGCGGGACATGTGTTTCTGATTATCTGGCAGGGCATAGTGGCAGGGCTGATGATTTGTGTCCCCCGGCGACTGACCTTTATTGAGGGGTTTCAGATTATGGATGAGGTGATTATGCCCGCTTATCAGGGCCGTGGACTCGCCGCGCGCGCTCAGCAGCGTTTGCTGCAGCAGCTTCATCATCATTATGGTGAGAAGGCACTGCTGACCGGTACCATTCTGCCCGGTAATACCCCTTCACTGCGCAGCGCGCAAAATGCCGGGCGACGCTGCGTGCTGAAATATCAGTTTTTTACCCCTGCCGATTTACGTGCGGGCCGACGGGCAATTTAAATCACCATAAAGCCAGCTCAATCAACTTATCCTGCACACTGTAAACGCGCTGCTTAAGGCTCAGGCTCTCGTCTGCGCTGATCCATTTTGCAGCAAACGCACCATTAATTTTTTCCAGTGCGATTTTGGTGCTGCTTTTCAGACCTTCGTGCCAGTTCGCGTCTGAACGTTTTGCCGCCTGTTTTTCCAGGCTCTCAACTAACGCCGCGACACTTTTACCACCGGTAGTAGCTTCGGATACAGACATACCTACCTCGTTTTGCTGCTAAAAAACGGCCACACTCGCGGAACATATTATACCTGAACCCTGATCGGCATGGCGCTTTCCTGTGCGCACTACCCGGCATGCCTCGTAAAATCATTCTGGCATCACAGAGATGACGTAAATGGCGCAACGCCATCTGCATCAGGAGGAATCCATTCAGACGTCATATCCAATCAACCCGCCAGCATTGCAAATTAATGTGAAGTTTTAATGACCATAAAGATAAAAAATAACTTTAAAATTAATGACCTGTTCTCATTTTACTGACCCGCCTTGTGATTCACATTTTGAAAACAAAATAATCACATTTAGTTATTTTTTCATGCCTAAATTAGTGCCAGTTTTCATTTATGGGGCAGGCAAATGACTCACTTTATGGCAATTTTTTTCTCTTCAATGTTTATGTGCAGTAACGTTTTCGCAGGTACAGTCTCATCCGTCTCTCTTGGGGCGCTTTCTACCTCGCTCAACGAACGGATGCAGGTGATGAAAGCGGTGGCGGGTTATAAAGCACTGCATCATTTACCTATTGAGGATCTGCCTCGGGAGCAGGTGGTGCTGGATCATATGCTGCAAAACGCACAACAGGCCGGGCTTGAACCCCACTCCGTGGAGCCGTTTGTTCACGCTTTGATGAACGCCAGCAAGGCGATCCAGTATCGCTATCGGGCTGACTGGCTCTCATCACCAGACAGCGCTGTTCCTGTCAGGGATCTGACCGAGACCAGACAGCAGATACAACAGCTGGATACCCAGCTCCTGACGGCGATCAGCCAGCGCCTGATGACTGGCGCCTTCTCGCAGGAGGACAAAGAATTTCTGATGTCACACCTCACGGCACCTCACCTCAGTGAAAGTGATAAAAACAGCCTGTTCGCTTCCCTCTCCCGCATTCAGCGCCAGCACTAATCCTCTATCAGCGGAGAACGCTATGCAGCTTCATGAACTCATGGACCCCGACTACTCTGACAATCCCTTTCCCCTTTATCGAAAACTGCATCAGCAGGGACCGCTTATCCCTGCCGGAGATAAGATCATCATCAGCGGCAGTCACGCGGTGGTGGACGCCCTGCTGAACGACCGGCGGGTCGGTAAAAATTATATGGAAAGTGTCAGAGTAAGATTTGGTGATGATGCAGCCGGACTGCCGCTGTTTCAGGGTATCAGCAGAATGTTTCTGGTGCTGAACCCACCCGATCATAACCGGTTAAGAGGACTGGTTATGAAGGCGTTCCGCGGCCGGGAGATTAAATCCCTCCGGGAGATGGCGTTGACGATAGCCAATGAACTGGTTGATGAACTGGAAGGGCGTCGTGCCTGCGATCTGGCTCAGGCATTCGCTTTTCCGCTACCGGTGCGCATTATCTGCCGGATGCTGGATGTCTCAGAATCTGATGCACCAGAACTGGGTCGCCTTACCTCTGCGCTGGTCAGGGTTTTCGATCCTCAAATCAGTCAGCCAGATTTGCTGAAAGCCGCTGAAGCTTTTGCTGTGCTGGAAAATTACTTCAGTGCCGTGATCGTCTCCCGTCGTGACAGCACCGCCAGCGACCTGGTGTCACTTTTTCTGCGCAGCGACAGTGACGGCGACCGGCTGGATCACGATGAGATCATCGCCAATGTGATACTGCTGTTTCTTGCCGGTCATGAAACTACGTCAAACATGCTGTGCAACACCATTCTGGCCCTGCATGCTCATCCGCAGGAACTTGCGAGCCTGAAGGAGAATCATGCGCTGATACCCGATGCCATAGAGGAATGTCTGCGCTACGACAGTTCGGTCCAGATGCTTTACCGCACGACTCTGGAAGAGATTGAGCTGGCAGGAGAGCTCATCCCGCCCGGAACCCGCTTCTTCCTTAGCCTTGGTGCAGCCAATCACGACCCGCTGGTATTTACCTCTCCGGAACGGCTGAATATCCGGCGGCATGAGGGGCGCTGTCTGGCATTCGGTGGCGGTATACATCACTGTATGGGCTACCGGCTGGCACTGGCAGAAATGGAGGTGGCGCTGGAAGTATTACTGACGCGATTGCCAGAGATGCGGCCCGTGGCCGCTGGCGTTCGCCGCAACCACAGAGCTAATCTGCGCGGCGTCAGCGCCCTGCCGGTCGAATGGTAAAGCACTGCCCTGAAGCGCCCGGCAGTTAACCGCGCAGCCGCAGCGTGGCGGGCAGGATAAGCTGACTGTCAGCGGGATCCTCACCAGCGATCATCATGGTCAGCATAGAAAAGCAGGCCTGCGCCAGTGCCGGGACATTCTGCTCAACCGTGTCGATCGGAACGGAGAGTGAATCATAGAGATAGTGATCGTCGAAACTGGCAATGCGGATGTCGCTGGTCAGCAGGTTATGCTCGCTCATGTAGCGCAGTACTCCCTCCAGCAGACCGCAGGCGGCGGTGAACATCGCTTTAGGTGGGCGTCCCAGCCGGCGACAGAGCGCGGCAAACATCTCATAGCCACTGCCGGGATGATAGTTACCCTGAATTATCCACTCCGGCCGCAGCGTCACACCCGCCCGCATCAGTCCCTCTTTGAATCCCGTCAGACGATCCTGGGTCGGGGAGAGGTCAGACTGTCCGCCAAGAAAATAGATCTCCTCCGGACAGGTGCGCGCCAGCTTTTCGACCAGCTCAGCGGTGGGCGTCACAGAGTCGGTGATGACCCAGGGCAGCCTGGTATTGTTCATGTGGCGGTCAAACAGCAGCACCGGCAGCTGTTCGCTGAGGCTGACATAGTCGCTGTCGCTCAGCATACTGGAGGCGACAATCAGCCCGTCGACCTGACGCGCCACCAGGTTATTGACCACGGCCATCTCCTGACCAGCATTTTCATCGGTGCAGGAGATCAACAGTTGCAGACCGGCCGCGCGACAGAGATTTTCCAGCGCATGGGAAAAGGCCGCAAAGCCGTGGTTGGTGATTTCCGGCACCACCAGCCCCAGCGTATGACTGCGGGCGTCATGCAGCATACGGGCGTGTATGCTGGGCTGATAATGGTGTTCCCGGGCCAGTGTCAGAACCCGCTCACGCGTCTCCTTCGCCACCCGTAACTCTTCGCCACGGCCGTTGAGCACCAGGCTGGCAGTGGCTTTAGAAACCCCAGCCAGTCCGGCGATGTCACTGATGGTAACGCGTTTTGTTTTTCTCACGGCAAGGCATCGGTTAGTGAAACAAGGACTTATTCTACCATGCAGCGACGTAACGACCAGTAGCGGGCCTGCAGTTCTGCGCGACCGCGCAGGATTAGCATCGCCGGGTGGTCCGGAAAATAACGGCTGCTCATCACCCCTTCCCCGTCGTTGATAAAGATCTCAACGCTGGAGTGGTCACACAGGATCTGCAACCGGCGCGCAGCCCCTGTCCAGTAACGATAGGTCCATTGACCCGATACCAGGCTGCGACGGGCAAGCCGCAATTCATTCTGCTGCCACGTCAGGATTAGCGTATCGGCGAAATTGAGTTCTATATCGCCCAGGCTCTCCAGCTCAACCTCCAGCCGCTGCGCGGCGATCGGCGGCGCGTCATCGGCGCGGCCCTGATAATGCAGCTCCCTCTCCCGCAGCGCCTGCAGTTCTGCAATCGGCTGCTGACAGAGCCGGCCGTTGCGGGAGCTCAGCTCGCGCAGACAGGTCATCTGATGGATCCAGTGATGCGCCACGGTTGGCTGGGCCATCTCTTCACCGTCTGGCGTTCCCATCCAGCCCACCAGCAGACGCCGGCCGTCAGCGGTCAGCGTGGTTTGTGGTGCATAGAATTCAAACCCGGCATCCATTTCGTTCAGCGGGCCATGCAGGTAGGCAGCCTGCTGATAATCCAGCGAGCCATTGAGCCAGGCGCAGGCGTGACTGTTCAGGTAGCGTTTCTCTTCAGGCATAACACCCTGCGGACAGCAGATCAGATAGGTGCTGTCGCCGAGCGTGAACATATCCGGGCATTCCCACATGTAGCCAGCGGCGTCCAGCCCGCCCAGTTTGCTGCCCGCAATCTCGCCGAGGTTCTGCCACTCGCGCAGATTATCAGAACGCAAAAGCAGTACCCTGCCCTGCAGCTGGGTATTCTGGGCGGCCAGCACCATGTACCAGTGATCTTCATGACGCCACACTTTGGGATCGCGAACGTGGCCGGTGTAACCCTCCGGCACGGCGATAACCGGACCGAGTTTGTCAAAACCGCCCGCGCTGTTCTGCTGCGCCAGACACTGCCACGCGGTGCGCGAACCATCATCAAACTTCACATTACCGGTGTAGATCAGCGTCAGTACACCGTTATCCTCTACCGCACTGCCCGAGTAACAACCGCCGCGGTCATACTCCTCGTCCGGCATCAGGGCGATGGGCTGATGCTGCCAGTGCAGCAGATCGGCTGAGCGCCAGTGTCCCCAGCATTTTTGCTGATGCGCGCACTCCAGGGCGTTCCACTGATAGAAGAGATGATATTCACCGTCGAAATGGATAAAGCCATTGGGATCGTTTAGCAGGCCGGTTACCGGTGCCAGATGCCAGCCAGGGTAGTGGCTGTCGCTGAGCGCCTTTGGCATACCCTGCATCACCGCCTGCAGAATGGCGGCAAGACGTGTTGATGAGGCCATTATTCAGAATCCGTTTTGTATTTAAGCAGGTAAGAGATCACAAACGCAGTGGTAAACGCGATTGCGATGCCGATGACATAGTTGAGCAGAGAGCCCGCCTGGACAATCGCCATGCCCGGCAAACCGGTCAGCCCGACCGCAGTCATATAAACATGGACCGACACCACCCAGGCACCACCCAGCGCACCACCCACCAGACCCGCTATAAAGGGTTTCATAAAGCGCAGGTTAATACCAAAGATAGCCGCCTCGGTAATCCCCAGCAGCGCGGAAAACGCTGAAGGCAGCGAAATCGCTTTGATCTTCGCATCGCGGGTTTTAAACCATACGGCCAGACAGGCACCGCCCTGAGCCACGTTCGCCATCGCCCAGATAGGCAGCAGGAAGTTCACGCCGATGGAAGGATTGCCCAGCAGTCCGGCTTCGATAGCGTGAAAGCTGTGATGGACGCCGGTAATCACAATCACCGAATAGAGTCCACCAAACACCAGTCCTGCCAGCCAGCCGGCGTGCGCAATCAGCGTACTGAGAATAAAGGAGATGCCATCACCAAGCATACGACCCGCCGGACCGATAATCAGCAGCGCAATAAAGCCGGAGATAATTACCGTCAGGAACGGGGTCAGGATCAGATCCAGCGCATCCGGGATAACCCGGCGCAGCTGCTTTTCCAGCATGCTCATAAACCAGACCGCCAGCAGCACCGGGAACACCGTGCCCTGATAGCCAATCATCGCCACTTCAATGCCGAAGAAGTTCATGGTGTGGAAACCGGCGGCGACGCCCCAGGCGTTGGTCAGCGCCGGATGAGTGAGAATGCCGCCCAGCGTCGCACCAAGAAACGGGTTACCACCAAACTCGCGGGCAGCCGTAAAGCCAATCAGGATCGGCAGGATAATAAAGGCCGCCGAGCTGCACATATCCAGCATGATGTAGAGCGCATTTTCCGGATTGACCCAGCCGTAAGTTTTGACCATCCCCAGCAGGCCCATCAGCAGACCTGATGCCACAATCGCCGGAATGATCGGCACAAAGATGTTCGACAACAGGCGAGCGATGCGCTGGAAAGGGTTGAGCTTACGTGCGGCTATATCAGCGGCCTCAGATTTGCTCGATTCACTGATGCCCGCCTCGGCGATAAAGGCAGCGTAGACCTTGTTCACCACGCCGGTGCCGAAGATAACCTGAAGCTGGCCCGCATTGCGGAAGCAGCCTTTAACGCCCTCAATCCGGCCAATCGCGGTGGTATCCGCTTTTTCATCATCGGCCAGCACCAGCCGCAGCCGGGTGGCACAGTGAGCAGCGCTGGCGATGTTCTCTTTACCACCCAGCAGGGGCAGCAATGCCCGCGATATTTTTACATAGTCCATACACACCTCAATCTTGTTAGGTTTTTATCCATCCTGATCTCTGGCCCCGGCATCCGGGGCCGCCCGGTCAGAACCAGGTTTCCATCTGTACGCCGAAGTTCCATTCGCCACCGGCATCGAATCCTTTACTGCCGAAGGCGTCGTCACTGGCATAGTTATCCAGCCGGTGATCCCAGTTCATCCAGGTTGCAAAGAGACGAATTTCCGGACGTTTGAGGAAGTCACCGACATCACCGGCTTTCAGGGTTGGCGCAACGGTGAGTTTGGTAAAGCTGCCGCTGACCGCATTACGGTTGTTGTAGCCTTCGGGACGCAGATCCATGTACTGATAAGAGCCTTCATACTGCATCTCAAAGTTCTGGGTGATTTCCTGAATCAGCCGCAGGTTGACTGTCGCCCAGTCATAGCTGTCACCTTTGACGTAACGATCGTCACTACGCTGAGCCAGTAAAGCAGGTGCAATGTGCCAGCCACCGCCCAGCGGGGTAATACCGTAACTCGCCAGACGCCAGGTGTCCGCTTCCGGCAACAGTGCGCCATCAGAACCAATCGACTTCACCTCTGCGCCCAGTCCATGACCATAGAGCAGTGCAGTTCTCGACGTGCCTTCTCTCAGCCCATAAAAGCTGTCGTTATGCAGGCCAAGCAGCGCATGTACGCCGGTTTCTGCCGCATCGCTTTTGACTCTGAGGCCGTCGATGTCACGGCGATCGTCGTTATCCTTTGCCCGCATACCGCTGACCATCAGCTGTACCGGCCCGACAAAGTTATTCAGCGACAGGATGTAGTTCTGCGCAGTGTTTTCATTGTTTTCAATGTCGCCAAAGGTACGACCATAAAGGGAAATGTTACTGCGCGCCTGATCGCTCCATTTCATGTCGTAAATACCGGCACCGGTACCGGCAAGGAACACCACATCGGAGTCGATCCAGTGAATATCAAAGTTATCGCGATCAAAACGCTTACCGGCCCAGACCGTGGCGTTATCGAATGCGCCGCTGAAGGTGGGAAGCTGCCCGAGCTCGACAAACGCCTGACGCAGGTTGAGATCGCTGCTGGCGGCTGTCCAGTCGTTGTAGGTGCGCTGTCCATCGGCCAGCATCGCTTTGAAACGGGTGGTCGCGCCGTTGTCCAGCGTCTGTTTATGTTCAAGGTTGAGCTCAACGTAGGTATCCGGTTCATTACCAAGGCGACCAACGTGACCGCCGGTTTCCCCGGCAGGCGTAACGGTCGGGCCACCCTGAGTTTTGGCGGCCGAGCTGTTCATCAGCAATCCTGAACGGGCATAACCGTGGAACTCGAAGCCACCTTCATCGGCTGATTTTTGTTCCAGTTTCGCGGTGCGCTGCGCGACCTCAGCGGTGGAGTTTTGGGTCTGTTGTTGCACGGCAGCCAGCTGCTGTGCCTGCTTCTCAGCCATCTGTGCCTGTTTCTCCGCGACCTGTGCGCGGGTTTCCGCTGCATTCGCTCGCTGCTCGGCTGCCTGCAGTCGCTGCTCCATGGCCGCAAGGCGTGCTTCAATGCTGCTCATACTGGAGTCGGCCCAGACTGATGTGGAAAGTAATATCGTTGAGAGACTCACTGCTAACGTGCTTTTTTTCATTTTTTTATGTCCCTGAAGAGAGGCTATCATCACCGGATTTTTTGCTAAACCGGTTTAGGCGCAAATCATAGCCACGGGTAATTTCCCTGCGCAATGAAAATTGCTAAACCGGTTTAGTGATTGTGAGATAGCTCCCAAAACAGGGGCAATAAGATAATCAGCCTGGCAGGTCGTCCAGCTGGTGGAGCCGCGGAAGTGCTGTCATGGCCCCTTTAGCCGTGGTTGCCAGTGCACCGCAGCGTTGTGCACTGGTAAGGCAGATGGCCAGCTGCGATTCATCGGCAGGAAGACCCGACTTAGCCAGCCCCCAGAGTAATCCGGCCACGAAGGCATCACCTGCGCCCGTGGTGTCGATGCTGGCCACGGGCGAAGTAGCATAGTGGTATAGCTGGCCCTGATAGCAGGCGATCACACCTTCCCTGCCCCGCGTGACCAGCAATAATTTTATGCTGAATCGCACTGCCAGCTGCGGCATGGTGATAGCCGGTTCCTGATCCGGACAGAGAAAATTGAGTTCCTCGTCGGACAGTTTAACCACGTCCGCATGGCTCAGCGCCTCGTTCACCACCGCATGCAGCAGTTCCGGATCGGGCCAGAGGTCATGACGCAGATTTAAATCGAAACAGACATGCCCGCCTGCTGCCCGGATCTGCTCCATGGCAGTCAGGGTCGCCGTGCGTGAAGGTTCAGCTGATAAGGCAATCGAACAGCAGTGCAGCCACTCCCCGTGCCGGAATACGGGCAGGTCTTGCACCTCAAGAAACAGGTCAGCACTCGGCCTCACCATAAAGGTAAAGGAACGTTCGCCATGGTCATCCAATCCGACCACCACGGTTGAAGTGCGGTGCTGCGTATCAGCGATCATGTAGCGGGTATCAACCTTCTCTTCAATGAGCGTTTGCCGCATAAACTCACCAAAGGGATCATCCCCTACCCGCCCGATAAAAGCGCTGTTTCCCTGCAGACGGACAACTCCAACGGCGACATTGGCGGGCGCCCCACCCGGACACTGCATCAGGCGACCCGGCATTTCGGGAAGCAAATCAACCACGGCATCCCCGAGGCACCATACGCGTACAGACATAAAAAACTCCTCTGATTAAACCTGATAGCTAAACCGTTTTAGCTATAGCGATAAACCGTGCTGAGTTCAAGCATTACCCTGCGGAAATGATGCGTAATTAACAGAAGTCGTTATCAGGCGAAGAGATAAGATGCGGATTGCACTGTCGGGAGGCCGGTGGAGGAAAGAATTAAAAAACCGGCACAGAGGCCGGTTCTGGTATCAAAAACGTAAAGAGGATTATTTTAATGTGGAGAGTATCTGTCTGATTGACGCGTCGATCTGTTCAGCAATCTCTTTTGGCAGACGGCTGAATTCATACTGCACAGTCCGCTTCTCATCATTAGTTTTACGACGCGCATAGGTATTAGCTGTGGTAAAGGTAGCCAGCTTTTCCGTCACCGTCTTGCTGACGGGTGCAGGTTTTTTTAACTGACGACGGGCGCTTTTAAAGCCGTTAAGAATCGCGCTCTTCTTCTCATCCGCATTGGCGCTTAGCAGGGAATCATCAGCTTTAAGCGTTTGCTTAATATCGCTGACCAGCGCGGTGACATCAACCGCTTCCGCTTTCGCCTCTTCCCAGACATCGAGCAGTAGCTGGTAATCCTGAAGTGTCAGCTCTGATACGACCGGAAAGAGTTCAATAAATTCAGCGGGTACGGCTGCGGCCTGGAACGCACGTGAGACCTTTGCGTTTGAGATGCCTTCTGCTTTAGCAATCTCTGTTTTGCTCATGCCATTTTCGTTCATCAGCATAAAGCGCAGGCCTAATTCACGCAGGTTATGCTCTTTTGCTGTCTGAATGTCCGCAGCCAGCTGACGCGCATCACTAAGGCTCAGTTCATCAGCGGTGACCAGTACTTCCAGACTGGCACCGGAAAGAATGCATGCGGCGCGGCGGCGCGAACCATCCATGATTTCAATCCGGTCACCGTTGACACGACCAATAGCCGGAAAAAATTGCTGCAGCGTAATAGTACGGGTGATCTCCTGAAGCGATTCCGGCGTCAGCGTGCTCTGGTCACGTCCGTTGATTTTTGGGTCAACGCTGGTTCTGGTTTCAATATCATCATGCAGGATTAGCTGGCGCACAAAGGTGGCCTTCGCGCCCGACTTCAGCGTAAATGTGCGCGACTGGCTGCTGCTGTCGATCATGTTTGCGATAGCAGAATCACCAAACTTGCGCCCGATGCGCTGTATAGGTTTGCTCACAGGGTACTCCTGATATATTCAATGCGGTCAAACACAGCCCTTGAGAACTGCTCGGCTTCATATTTAGCTTTGCGCAGAGCGTCCGCACTGCCCGGATAAGAGGAGGGATTGGCACTGATCACCGTATCAAAGGATTCACCGCAGCGCTCAAATCCATCCAGCCGCGGCAGGCTGCAGTCCAGCATCGATTTGGTAAACACTTCCCGGGCATAGCTTTGCGAAGTCAGATGATCGTGTTTAGAGGTCATTTTGGACATAAAGCCGATATTGGCTTTAAGCCGTGGCTCAATGCCTTCGGACTCAATACGCTCCAGCATTTCCGGCAGACGCGTCAGATACTTCATGGTGGAGTGGAAATCGACCTGTGCCGGAGGTGTCGGCGTCAGCAATACATCACTGGCCGCAATTGCATTCAGCATGAATGAATCAAGGTGAGGTCCGGTATCAAGGAAGATAAAATCGTAGTCACCCGCCAGACGATCAATCACGTTGCGCCGTAATACTTCCGAAGGCGCAACGCCTGGCAGATGCTCAGCAACCAGCTCTTCCCAGTCGCTTGCAACAAAACCATCGTCGATAGAAGCTGGGATCACATCAACGCCGGGCATGACAGTAGGTTTAATGAATTGCTTACGAAGCTGGTCTGCATCCAGATCGTTCAGCATCGCCTGCGCTGCCGTCTCCAGAACTGAACCGACACTGTTGGTATGGCTCAGGAACATCGTGCTTGATGCCTGTGGATCCAGGTCGATAACCAGAATACGCAGGTCATTATGTAACATAGAAGGATGTGCACGCATACCGTGGGCCAGCGTGACTGTGCTCACTGTTTTTGAGACACCACCTTTAAGGCTGACAACGAATACGACAAAGGGGCCATCGTGCCGATCACGATATTTCGGAACTTTACGATGCTGATATATGTCGACCACATTCTGGATAGTCAGGGCATATTGTGAGGTGCTGCCGGTCTGTTTTTTTCCAAACTGATAACCTGCTGCTTCCATATCACCAATTGCGGCGACAACAGCATGCTTACTCAGCAATGGCATGTTGGCGACAGCATTCCGGGAGAAGGTCTGGTAAAAACCGGTCTGGTTAAATTCCTGACGCTGCTGCTCAATATGGTTACTCAGTCCATGTAACATGGAATTGGCACGTGTGGCCATTTCCAGCACTCCACCATAATCACGCTTCATAAGCCCCTCTGCGTTAATGTTTTTTGCATACTACACAAAAAGCACATATCTGCCAATTTTTTAGAAAAATGCCAAAAACCTGGATTTTTTCTCCGCGATGGTGAGATGCAAGCAGCATTACTTTTGTGAATCACTGGAAAGTGAATCGCTCTGCTTTTTTGTCTTACAGGCTGGTTGAGACAGATAACTTAAAATGGCGACATTAAACTAATATTTTAAGGACTAATGATTCGGAGCGGTGCATTCCGATTCTGATAAATCATCTGCCAGTCTGCAGGTTGCTCGTTAAATTGTTTTCGTGTTTTCAATGGTGTTTTCAGCATGAAAATTCAATAAAAGTTATTATAAATCATTTAATTACTTGTGAAATGCCCTGGTGAAAAATTTCCAGGATTAATGCATTTTCACTCAACATTTACTGCTGACGTAGAGTTTTACTCAGAAGCTATTACAGTGCTTTTGAACCTGAAGGAGTAGGCATAACGGTAAAGTACGCAAGTAATCGTTACCGCTATCATTGCTAAATTAAGATCACTGCTTCCAAATCTATACCTTTTATGCCTTGTCATTATGTAGCGTTCATAATCTGCGTTGCTGCCTGTCAACATAATGTCAGGCGTTTTTCCGCATAGGGTTTTTATTGCAAGGCTTAATCCAGAAAAGATAGGGATTTAATTCCCTTCATCATTATGTGATGTCACGAATCAAAATCATGGAAGAGTTAAGACTACCGATTTAAGAGCATGAGTAGGAGTAGAGAACAGGCTTAATGCGGCAAGGCTTAGAGCAATATTAATTGGGGCAAGTCACCATAATGTAGCTATGCCGGACAGTCAGAATTAACGCTCTGCTGTGCTTGATTCAGATCCGGATACTATCTCTTCATCTTCATGTCATTCTTACATTCCTGAAATTACTTCATTCATGCTAAGCCTATTTATTAGTTTAAGTTATTATGCCGAACGCATTTTTTCACACAGTTGTTCTTCCTGTTGTTCCTTCACTGGCGCCTTATTAATTTCTTCCGGGAACGTTATTTTAAGTGCTTTTTTAGTATGTCTGACAGATTCTGAGTACTGACAAAACAAAGATATTACGTTAAGTAAAAATCGCATGGTGTTTTCACCATGAAAATAAAAAACAATTCATTATTTATCAAAGAGATAGGCGATTAATGTCATGGTGAGTTTTCTGTATTTTCACTGACCGATTTTCTGAGGCCTGATTTAAACTTATAACCTTAAAGATTTAATGGTTATAGGTGTATGCAACATTCCAGTCTTACCTATGCTCAGCGTTAGATCGTTTTAGCAGTAAAAGACCTTCTCAGTCGTGCTTCTGATAAACCGCACATTCAGAACTGAAGGTGAAAATCACTTCTGACCGGGACTCTCAACTAATTCTTTGTTTTGTGTGTTTTATCCCCGTTATCCACAGGCCAGATCCAATTGGTCGATCCTCAATAGATCAAATTGAGATCCTTAACAGATCCCTGCAGCGTCTGAAGCCTTGTGACACAAGGCCTGGAAGGGGGTCAGTAACCACTGTAGCGAGAAGAATAACCACTATAACGAGTATAACAACCACTATAGCGAGAAAAGCAACCGCGCTGGCGAGAACTCAACAACCACTATAGCGAGTAATTGGCCTGAATCGGTGTGCATAACCCTGATTATGCGTAGATGACGGCTTCTTCCAGGGTGCTTGCGCTGAAAGAGTGAGATCCAGTAAAGGGGGAGGGCGGTGGCTCGACTCTTTTTCAGTTAGTTTTCTCAGGTTATCCACTGAATAGATCCAATAACAGATCCATTTAAGATCCTTATTAAGTTCCTTAAAGATCCCAGCACCGCCTCAGGCCACGGTATGACTACGTTAAAGCCGGGTCGCTAACCACTATAACGAGTAAAACAACCACTATATCGAGAGAAATAACCACTATGGTAAGTAGATTAACCGCTGTAGTGAGTGATAGTATCCACTGTATCGAGTAACAGCGGCTCTCGCCTGTTCACATCACGGATCTTCCTAATGCCAAGAAAAGAACCAGATATCCTGAACATAGCTGATGCGTTTAGCGAAACAGATAAACGTACAGGTGAAGTTGTTACTCTTACCCCCAACAGTAACAACACCGTCCAGCCGGTAGCATTGATGCGACTCGGTTTATTTGTTCCGACGTTAAAATCCACAGCGCGCAGTCAGAAAAACCAGATGAACGCCATGGATGTGACCCAGGATCTTAAACAGTTATCCCTGGTCAGGTCAGAAGGCTATGACAACATTAAGATTCTGGGTGCCCGCCTGGATATGGATAATGATTTCAAAACCTGGGTCGGGATCATTCGTGCATTCGCTACGCATGAGTGTCTGGGAGACACGGTAACGCTCTCTTTCGTTGAATTTGCCAAACTATGCGGCATACCCTCAGTGCGTCTCTCCTCGAAGCTCAGGAGCCGTCTGGATGCTTCGCTGACGCGTATTGCCTCTAACACCCTGACTTTTACCAGCAAGGGCGGAGAGAACTACACGACGCACCTGGTGCAGTCTGCGAAATACAGCATTAAGAAGGACACGGTAACGCTGCAGGCCGATCCCAAGATCTTTGAGCTGTATCAGTTCGACAGAAAGGTTCTGCTGCAGCTTAAAGCCATCAATGAGCTGGCACGCAAAGAGTCTGCTCAGGCGCTCTACACCTTCATTGAAAGCCTTCCGCCGAAGCCTGCGCCGATATCTATGGCGCGTCTGCGCGCAAGACTTAACCTGACATCGCGTGTGATTACCCAGAATGCCACCGTCAGAAAGGCCATGGAGCAGTTAAAAGAGATCGGCTATCTCGACTACACCGAAACCCGACGTGGCTCATCAGTCTACTTCTGGGTTCATTATCGTCATCCTAAGCTGCGCCCGGCCGAACTGCCGCTCAGTAAGTCAGGCCTGATCGATGATGAGATGGATGAGTTTGACGATCTTGATATCGATTCCGACGTAATTGACGTCAGCCTGCCTGAACCGGTGATTGAAGAGGATAGCAGTGAGCTGGTGATGGTCTCGCGTGAAGAAAAAGAGCTACTGAACAAAATCAGGAAGCAGAAGAAGCAATGACACGCTTTCTGCTAGCATGCTACTCCGCTTTCAATCTCTTATCGGGAACGCCGGGCTGAAAGACAATAACCACTGTAGCGAGTAACGTTACTCACTTTAGTGGTTACCAGCACGACAGCAACATACGTAACGCCTGTCTGAACAGGGCTAATCGCGCTATTCATCACTCTCCATCGGCAGGACCTGAATTGAGCCCGGTGCTGTGTTTACTCTCTATAGTGGTTAGTCTTTCCCGGAAGAGCGGTCTCAAAAAGCGTAATAGCCAGAATGAGACCCAATGTTCACTCGCTATAGTGGTTACTCACCTGATCACAGCACAGAAAGTACGCCCGTCATGAAGTATTCAAGCAGGCTGTGCAGGGGAATCTGTGTCATTACTCTACTCGCTATAGTGGTTATCTCCTCCGCTACCGCGCTTTTTCATCTCCCTTTTGTCCATCCAGGGTGGGCAAACTACTCGCTACAGTGGTTATCAGGTTGTTTTATCGCTAAAGCGTTCAGTTAATGATCAGATATTGGCGCTGATGAATGAGATATTCTCGCTACAGTGGTTGTTAATTGGGAGCAGAAATGAGGAGCTTACTCGCTATAGTGGTTGTTATTGTCACTGGCCTATGCTCGATATAGTGGTTACCTTAAATAGAGTAAGCACTCACTATCATTTATTGCACTGTCAGTAAAAGACTTCCTGTTAAATTGCCAAATTCCCACACCTAAAAATGGTTACTCGCCACAGCCGTTAAACGGTGTGCCGTGCTTCAGATTTTTGCAGTTAAAGAGCTTAGCTGCATTCATAAAAGCACCTTTGCGAGGACCCACACAGGGCGGATTCTGCAATCAAGGGTCAAAATTCATTGTTGAGAGGGAGATCGGTTTTTTACTCGCTATAGTGGTTATGACTGAATGAAACCGTACCTGGCGTACCTGAAACAAAGGGTAATGCGCCTTCGCGCTGCAATTTAGAAGGACGGATGACGATTTACTTGCTCTGCTTACTCGCTACAGTGGTTTCCGAACCCTGAATATCGTTACTTTACTCGCTACAGTGGATAGGCGATGAAGTTCGATCCTAAAAAGGATCCGCCACTGATTTGCTTACTGGAAGAGTTAAACAGGTAACTTTACTCGCTACAGTGGTTATCAAATAGAACTAAGCCAGAATGAGTACAGAGATTGAGGCATGGCCGGAACCATCAGGAAGGCGCTGCCGTTATCCCTGTCACAAGAACGGGTCCGATGGGGGCGCGGGGGAGGGGAGGTGTTTAGCGGGGCCGATGCGGCTTTGATACTGCTCTGCAGGACATCGGTGAAGAAAGCGGACTCGCGCTGACGTACCGCTTTATCACCGTTGGGACAGAGAGTGTTACATCGCCTCCCGGTATTCCGGCCAGGCAACGGATTGTGCTTCATAACGCCCTGCGGCTGCGAACAGCGTGCCCTGGAAGTTGATCACACCTGCAGCCTCCAGCCACATCCACTCTTCTGCCTGTACGATCCCTGCCGCGATGACGGTAATTTCCAGCGCGGAACAGCATTTAATAATCGCCTGAACCACCGCCTGCTTTGGCCCACTGCGATGAACATCGCGGGTGATACCGGCATCAATACGAATGCGGTCGGGCTGAATGTGAGTCAGCAAGGACAATCCCGCGGAGCCGTCACCAAAATTGTCGATCGACAGACTGATTCCGACCGCTTTTAGTGCGCGTACGGCTTCAGAGAACGCTTCCAGCTGCGAGATCACTGCGGTTTCGCTTACGCCAACTACAACCTGCTCAGGAACCAGTCCCGCCTGCTGAATAGCGGCCACAATATGATCGACGGCATTGGGTATCACCACCAGCGTCATAGGCAGCAGGCTGACGTACAGTGTCATACCGTCCGGGCAGACCAGGCCAGCATGGGCAAACGTCTTTTTCACGGTTTCCAGATCGTTAACATAAAGCTGATCGCCTGAGGTGTCGTCGGCGGGAGCAGGTCGCAGAGTGGTCGCCTCAATCGCTGTGACCTGACGAGCGAGGGGATCCACCACCGGGCGAAAGCTGACGCCTTCTGTCTCCGGACGGGAGTCCGGCACATCATTGTGCTCAGAAATAAACTCCCAGTAACCCGGCGGGAGGACCTCGTAATAGTTCTCTTTCTCACGAGACTCTACAAACGTGCGCAGGAATTGCAGTGCCCGATCATCATAGGTCAGACGATATTTTGACGTCCCTTTATCCAGCACGGCCTGCAGGAGCGATGAGCGATCGTGTTCACGCAGGTCAAAGAGTGCCATGCCCGCATTACCAAAGCGGCGGTAAGGCGCATAGTCGCGCATCAGCTCCACCACATTGTGGTGCCGTCGATCTGCACAAATCCTCTGATAGACTGCCTGAATGCCCGCTTCCGGACCCTCAAGCAATTGAAAAAAATGGGTACCGTTAAATAATAAGATGCCGGTCACGTCGTGAGCCGCATTTATTTTGCTGGCGTTGTCGACCATCGCGGGCAGGGTTCTGATGGGAAAGTCATCTGAAATATGGCTGCGGTATATTATGGTAGTCAGCATGTGCAGCTCCGTTTTATAAGATTGTTGCGCACACGCTAGCATTGTTCAAAAAATGTTTCATCTCTCCTTATTCACTGTCGCACAGACTGCACCACGGCAGGTGGCAGTAAGCGAAACGGCAAATTACGGGGCACGGTTCCAACAATCGTAATGGGATCAGAGACGCTGAACCTGAGCAGACTAACTTATGCTTACTGAATAATAAAAAAGGCCGCCGTAATGGCAGCCTCATCGTATTGAAGGGGTAAATGTTATTTGATCAGTTCAGCAGAGACATAAGCACGATTATCAACGCGTGCGCCGGTAATTTTATAGGATGCACCTGCATCTTTGGCCTGTGCGGCGACTTTCGCTTCAGCAGCATCCAGGGTAGAAGCAGTAGCGGTAATAGTCTGGGCAAAACTACCGAATGAAATCAGAGAAAGTGCAGTAACAGCAACGAAAGTTTTGATGGATTTCATGGTCAATTCCTTAGCGTATTTCAGTCAGGGAGAGGCGTTTTGCCTCGATGGAATAAATGATAGGCGCGATCTCGCCAGACTGATATAGCTAACTTTTGCTGATATTGATCAAATATTTTGAATTATTACCATGGGGGATATCAGAGCTCGATCTGATAGCTGAAAATGCAATCTGATATCAGATTGCGCCAGCTCCAGATTAATGACACTCGCCACGCAGCTTCCAGTGCAGCCAGTGATCCAATGCTTCTTCGTTCAACGGCTTCGAATAGAAATAGCCCTGAGCCTGATCGCAGCCATACTCGGTCAGGGATGTTACTGCATCCGGACACTCAACCCCTTCTGCCACCACGGTATAGTCCAGCTCTTTAAGCATGGCGATGATGCTGCGTGCAATGATGCGTGAAGCCGTGTCAGAGGAAAGCTCACTGATCAGGGAACGATCCAGTTTAATCACATCAAGCGGCATGCGACGCAGATAACTGATATTGCTGTAGCCGGAACCGAAATCATCGAGTGAAATAGTGAATCCTCGTGCTCTGAGCATCTCCAGCCCGCGCAGGGCGGTCGGGCTTTCAAGGATACGTTCGGTTTCCAGACATTCAATTCCCAGCAGAGAGGTCGGGAGCTTAGATTTGACCATCTTACTTTCCAGCGCTGAAGCGAACCCCTCGCGCGCAAAGTCACGTACGCTGACGTTTATCGTTAGCGGCAGCTGGATGCAGTTATTCCTCAGCCGGCTAAGGCGCTCAACCGCCCGATCGATAATCCAGGCTGTCAGCACAGAGAGCAGATCGGTCTGCTCAGCCAGCGGGATAAAGGCGGCAGGTGAAAGCTCGCCCCGGCTGGGATGTTGCCAGCGGATAAGCGCTTCCAGACCGACAGGTTTACCACTTTGCAGGCAAATTTTCGGCTGATAGACCATATATAGCCCGGTGTTCTCGCGTAATGCCGTTTTAAGATCGGTCATCAACAGGAAATCTTCCGAACGCTGCGTTTCAGCCTCAGCGTCAAAGCGCTGAGAGGGCAGGCCGCGGCCGACCGCTTCATGCAGCGCACTGACCGCACGGCCTAATATTTCAGATGCTGGCATGCTGCCAGCGACAAAGTCAGCCTCACCGGTATGGGGAGTCAGCGCGACTGACAGACCTTCATCCATGTCCGCACTGATACCTTCCAGACGACCGGCTACCCACGCGGCACTGAGTCGGCTATCCGCTCGGGTCAGGATAGCAAAGCGGCCGGTGGCCACCGTATAGATCATCTCCCCAACCGCCGGACGCAGGCGTAGCGGCAGCAGAGTGGCCATATCTTTCAGCAGGCTCTCAACCGGGCTCATTCCCATGGTGCGGGCCAGTTCATAAGCGCGCGACATATCGATGCAATCAATCAGAACCAGACGGCGTGGCGTGGTATCGCCGGCAACGGCAAGATATTGCAAATCACGTATCAGGCGCTGACGGTTAGGCAGCCCGGTCACCGGATCGGTAAAACCCGCCGAGTGCCAGGCTTCAAGAAAGGACATTACCAGCGTAGAGAGCAGCGTTAAGGTCGTCACCTGGTCACTGGGAAACGCATGCGGCTCGGTGTCGGTCACACATAGTGTGCCCAGAATAATGCCATCGCGTGTTTTCAGTGGCACACCGACATAAAAGCGGATAAAGGGTGAGCCAGTGATCAGGGGATGCGTGACAAAACGCGCATCGTAATAAGTATCAGGGACGATCACCGCACTGTCGCTATCAACCACGTGGCGACAAAGTGAATCCGCACGCGTTGAGCGTTGCAGTTCAAAATTGTGTGATGCCCGAACGGTCTGGAACTCGTCATCCAGCACCGATATAAAGCTGCCCGGGATACCCAGGGCCTGACTGGCTAACCGGACAAACTTCCGGAGAACTTCATCGCGGCTTTCATCAGGGTCGCGCAACGCCTGTAAGGCGCGGCTGCGGCGCTCATTGTCGCCGTTTAAATTGTTTAACATGTGTGTAGAACCCCCGCACCGGCTGATTACGGAGCGAAAAAAGAAAACTGTCCGGAGCGAAATGTGATTCGGGCGGCAGGAAATATGGCGTGATTTTTTATTTTCAACTGGATAATAAGGGACTATGCAGCGGGTGTCTCTTAATATTTTCTTTAACGCATTAAAGGGGTTGTTACGATTCGAAAATTTAATCGAAGATGCGCCTGATTATTTACATTTGTACATTTTATATAGCCAGGAGAGGGTTTTTACGGTTGTTAATGTTTATGTTCCATCAGGAGATGAATAAGCATTCAGGGTGGTTAATGTTATTTCTAAGTCAGTTTTACAATTAAACAGGTCTGCAGCCAGAGACGGATCGCTATCCGCTGGTTGATCAGGAAGATAACCTATTAAAAATACAGGTAAAAGCCTGTAAAGATGAAGACCGGCAGATATGACCTGTCAGTGTACTCCTGACTGCTATAGGTCAATCCACCGCAAGACTGCCAGTAACGCGTCGCTTCAGAAAGTAATCAATTTAACCTTTCATGCCGTGTGTGAATTGTGTCGGACGACGTGGCGGCGGGTTTTGCTCCAGCCAGTCACGAACCTGTTCGGTCCGCGGCCCTCGCTCGCGGATCGCGCGTGTCAGCCTTTCCTGTGTTGTCCTCAGTTCCTGGGTCCAGTAGGTGATTTGCCACTGTTCACGAATTTCCACCTGCGACAGATCGTCGGGCGAGCGACGCTGGATAGGATTTTTCATTCATTATCCTCCTCTTTTTCAATGATGCTGCCTGAACATGACCCTCAGGCTATACCTCTATCCTGATGAAGAAAGGGCGCTTGAGGTAGCGGATTAATCCCTGAATGGCCCTTAAGGCAAATAACAGGATAATTCCTGGCAGGAGGAATAAAGCACTCTATGGAAATAGAAAAGTCTCCGTCAGGGCGAAATATGCCGCTTCGCTTATAAAAAAGCATGCATGATTTTTAAACCTGAAATTTGACATTTATTTAAAATAGTCAATTATTCTGTGGTCTTTTCGTTATGGCCGCTCTCAGGTTGCTTCGCTTTTATTGATGGCGAAGCGCTGTGCCTTTGCGGTTTAATCATGTTGAAGGAGTCTTTGTTTGGTGAATCGTCCCCCCAGGCCGCCTGTGGTCGTCCAGAGTAATGTGCGTGAACTTCGTCTTGCCGCCGGGCTCTCACAGCAGAGCGCTGCTGAGCGTTTTGACCTTAGCCTGCGCGTCTGGCAAACCAAAGAAGCCGCAGGTAACCCGACACTATTAAGTCAGGGAGAATATGAGTTGCTGTTATTACTGGCTGGCTGTCATCCCCATTTTGCTCTTGCACCTCAGAGCAAAAAGTAACGGCTGCGTTAATACCCTGAAATTTATTTCTGTGGTAACCGGCTGTCTGATAACGGTAAAAAAATTATATTTACCAACTTGAAAACTGACTACTGATCCCTATTTATAGAGATGATCGGAAATATGATACCGATCAGATGAACTTTTGGATGAACCTGTTCAGGAGATTATCACCATGTCAGTACAACAATTTTCAGTGTTCCCTTCGCTGTCTGATTCAGTCTTTTCAGACCGCTTTAACCGCATCGATAAATTGTTCAGTCAGCTTACTGGCGACAGCCCGGTAACGTCGGTTCCCGCTTACGATCTGCAACGGGTAGAGGATAATCGCTATGCGTTGACCGTCAGTGTACCTGGCTGGAAAGAGCATGAACTGGAGATCGAGTTACGAGGCGGACGGCTTTCAGTGGCCGGTCACAGAGAGAAACCGTCACAGGAAGCGTCTGGCGAGGCCCGGGAAGAGAACACCAGCTGGATCCACCGCGGCATTTCCCGACACGATTTCCAGCTGAGCTTTTCCATTCCAGAGCACATGAAGGTCACCGGAGCCAGCCTGGCGGAGGGTCTGCTTAGCATTGATCTGATCCAGGAAATACCGGAGAGCGAGAAACCGCGCCGTATCCCGATTGCGATCGGCGGTCAGCGTACTCTTGAACATCAGTAACATGAACAGGGCGGAAACGGCACAGGCTGTTTCCGCCTTTTTATTCACTGGCAGGTAAGAAAGTCAAAAGAGTTCAGGCGCTGGCTGCCATAAGGCTGATTTGCGACGGTAAGCCGGTATTCGTTCCGGTCAGCATGATCGGTTCACCCGCCTCAAGACTGGAGTGAAATGCAGCCTTCATCGATGCACTGATACCATCACCACACCACATCAGATGATGCTCAAAGCGGCGTTGCGCCACGGCGGGGATACCTGACGCATCTGCTGCAACTTCAACCCGAAAGCCCTGTCCGTTAAGCCGTATCGCTTCCATCCAGATCTCGGTTTCATCTGTGACGCTGACTGCTTCAAGAAACAGCGGTACGGTGCTGCGTCGTTGTGAGGCCAGCGCCAGGCGCTCCCACTGACTGACTACCGCTGAATGAAAGCGCTGCTGGCGCCGCGCCGCACCTTCGCTGAGGTCAGTGCGCAGCCAGAGGTTGAGCGGCCGCAGGTAGCGATTAACATAATCATCACCACAATAGTCGGTATTCATCATCTGTAGTTCGCGATCAACATCTGCGTCCGTATTATGCGCCAGCAGATGCAACATATCCTCTTCCCGGCAGGCCCAGCCGCCAGGCAGCGCAACGCTGGGCCAGTTAAATGCAGTATGGATATCAAAGAGCGTATGGCCCCCAGAGGTCATTTCACGCACACAGAGCGCACGCGTAAGCTGATTATCTGAGTAACCAGCAGGGCCAGGCGGCGTTATCAGCCCGGCACGGCGCCAGCGGCGCAGAGTTTCAGGAAGAACACCGACGAGACCACATACGGTGTCGGTAGAGTGCTGAGGCATAATTGATATCCGGAAGGCATTGAGATCCCATGAACAGGGAAGATGACGCAGTATGCGCGTCAGGAATAAATAAAGAAACAATCATTTCCATAATCTGCCGGTGTATCGGGTGCAGAGATGGCAGTGGGTGAGGGGGGATTAAACAGGGCTACAGAGCAGGTGCCGGACGCAGAGACGCCCGGCGATTAAGAACGCATTACCAGTGGTACTTGTTGGAATCTTCCCACTCTTTCACTTCTTTTTCGGCACGATCTTTCTCGTAGCCGTAGCGTTCCTGAATTTTACCGACCAGCTGATCGCGCTTCCCTTCTACAACGGTCATATCGTCATCCGTAAGATCACCCCATTTTTCCTTAACTTTACCTTTAAACTGCTTCCAGTTACCGCCAATGCGATCTTCGTTCATGGTGACTCTCCCATTTCCGGTTGTTATCCAGTGACCTGATGAATATCTGTGTTGCCTGAAGGCTGTCAGATGAATCAAGCATGGCACAGCTTTTGCCTTTTGCAGCGAAGCGGTGTGAGCCGCATCAAATTATGGGCAAAAGGGAAGGAAAGGGGATTATCACGGCGGGGTCTATTCCGGGCGTCGTGCTGGCCAGCTTACTGCAGGCAGGGCATTGAGGGCTGGACGGGCAAACAGAAAGCCCTGGTAATAGCGTACCCCGGCACCTTCCAGCCAGAGCCACTCTTCAATTTTTTCAACCCCTTCCGCAATAACCGTAATTTCCAGCGCCTGACAGCATTTAATGATGGCCATCACTATCGCCTGACGCGGTCCACTGCGGTGGATATCGGTGATCAGCTTGCGATCGATTTTAACTTTGTCGGGTTGGAAATCGGCTAACAGCGACAGGCCGGCGAAACCGGCGCCAAAATCGTCGAGCGCCAGGCTGATCCCGGCCGCTTTCAGCTGCTGGACAGCAAATTGGAATGCGTCGAAGCGCGAGATGATCTCATCTTCGGTCACCTCAACCACCACCTGCTCTGGTCGCAATCCCTGCTGCCTGATCTGCTGGATAAGATGTTCAACAGCATCATCGATTACCACCAGCGACATGGGCAGCAGATTGACGGAGAGCGTTTGCTCGCGCAACCCCAGATGCCTGGCCAGCTGGAAAGCGTAGGTTTTAGAGTGCAGATCGCCCTGATAGCGCTCGCTTTCTGGCAATTGCGAAAAGTAATCAGCGGGCGATGCGCCGTGCTGGCCACGTATCAAGGCTTCACAAGAGACAATCCGGCGATTCGCTGTATCCACAATAGGCTGTAGCGCAAATTCACAACGCTGACCCGGTGCCGGTTGCCAGGCTGGCTGAGATTCGGAGGTGACGGGTGTTGTCAGCGTCCACTGACTGGCAGGATCAATTTTGATAAACGTCTCTTTATCCCGCCCCTCGACGAAAGAACGCAGGAACTTCACCACCCGGTCATCTCTGATCCGTTCATCACTCAGGGTAACCCGCTTAAGCAGGGCATCCACTACGGTGTGTTTCTGATAATCACGTAAATCAAATAAGGCCATACCGGCATGACCGAAGCGACGCGCAGGGGCGTAATCCCGCATCAGCTCAATCAGGTTAAAATGCCGCTCATCCTGACTGATACGCTGGAAAACCGTGTGAACGTTGTCGACGCTACCCTCCAGCACCTGAAAAAAGTGCTGTCCGTCATAGAGCAGTATCCCGGTGACTTCAGCCTCAGCATTTTTGATACTGGCGCGCTCCACCAGCGCTTTCAATCTCTCTGGCGAGACAGAACCCGCAAGCTGGCTACGGTAAATAAGGGTGGAGAGCATAATCAGACTCACGTGGCAGAAAGTTACTGATTAAACATATCACAGAAATATTGCTGGTTAAGGGCACAACTACGACCATTATGCCGTTATATTTGCAGCATTAATTTAATCGTAGATTCAGGTAGTACTAAAGGATTCGACAATCAGGACATCAGATCGCAGTGCGGCAATAACCGGGCATAGAAATGAAGGGAAAAGAAAAACCCCCATAAAATCGGGGGCGAACAGCAGATATAGCGCATTATTATAACGTTACAGCTTCCCTGGTGAGGCGCTGGTCAATCTGATATTGCCAGATTATTACGCACTTTTTATTCTCCTTACCACGTCATTCTGGCGAGGCTTTTAAGCGGGTAAAAATCCGTTTATTTGCTATTTCGGAAAATTGTTTTGAGATTCAATCCACTGTTTCAGGCTTCAGGCGATGTCAGCACAACCAATGAATTATCAGGTTACAAATCAACCACTTTTCCAGACACTCCCTTAACGTCATCAGCACAGTAGTCAGCAACGCATGAACGTTGTCGGTCTGCAGAGACAATCAGATGTTGATATCTGCCTTATCTGAAAAAAGTGCCCCCTGTAAAAGGGGGCAAGGGTAGGAGTCAGATCGCTCTGTAAAAGAAGTGGATTTCATTACAGAGCCATTCAAAGATAGGGCAAAAACGATGTTTATGCCGCTACGGTTAACTCTTTTTTTAATTAGATATCAAACAATTAATAAACTAACAATATTTAATGGCTATTTAAATCAATAGTTTAATCAGATATGAAAACGATTTCTAAGATTAGGATTAAAGTCCTGTTTCGGCTGCTGCTTCTGCTATAAATGGCCACAATTAAGCCATTGCTTAGCGATCTGAGAGTGGTACACAGAGCAGGCTTGACCGTTTAAAAGAATAATTGTACTGTTCATGCATACAGTATTTTGTCGGTTGAGAGCCGGTGTGGGGTAGAGATGTCACAGGATGATGAGGTCTGGTCAGCATTCAGAGAGGCGATGAGGCGGGATGATACCGGTCAGTGCACAGTGAGTACCCGGGATTTTGTGGCTGAACTGGAACAACGCAACTCACCTCACACGCTTCGGGCCGCGAATACGTGGATAGAGATGCATATCACGACTTTCAGTGATATCTCAATTGAGCCCGGGGAATGTCGGCTGTTCCAGGTGCCTGCGGCGCGTGATTAAAACGTGCCGCAGCGCAGACAGGATAATAAAGCGTTTCAGCCTGCCCGCTGTAACAGGTTCAGGCTGAAGCAGGCATCAGAGCCTGGATGTGTTCCGACGCATGTCAGACCGATCCTGGAATTTAGGATTCGCGGGGTAGCTCTTCTCGCACGCCATGCGCGCCAGATTCAATGCGACTTTGCGTTTTTTAAGCTTTAACTTCGGCAACCACTCTTTGAACTGTGCCGTTAGCGACGCTGCCTGCTGCTCGTTGGTGACACGACAGATAAATAGCTTGCTCTTGGTCTGACGACTGACATCAATGGCATAGATCTCTACACCTGCGCTGCACACTTCATATTCAACATCCGTAAACTGCATGTGTGGCCAAAGACCGGTTCTGGTTTCAAATGTGGCTAAATCCATGACGACTACCTTTTTTTATTTTAAGCGTTATTGCTACCCAACAGACTAAAGCCTGGTCGGGCCAGTGAGCATAGACCAGATTCAGCATTCCGCCAGCGATTTCACTGATTTAATCTGGCCCTGACACAAAAGGCTAAAATCTCCCACCGTCGCCTGTTATCTGACAGGTAGCCAGTCATCCTCTTATCAGAAAATCTGATGCCATACTGTCATGCTGGTTTTTCACCCCTTCAGCTCTTCAGCTTTACAAGCCCTGCCTTTGCTGCGTCTGCGACGGTATCCCACGAATTTAAATCGCCTTCTCCTTAACAATTATCGTCAGCATCGCTGTTGAATTAGCGGGCTAATTATCAGATCCAAATGAATGGCTGCTTCCGCTTCATTGTGACCATCCGGCAGTGGAAATCTTCTGACAGGAGATGTGGCAAATTTATCTCAGATGATGAGATGTAAAAAGGTGTGTCAAAATAAAAATGAATAAATGGCAGAGTAGTGTTCTGGCTAGTTCACTCTGTACCATTCGCAAGGAAAAATAAAAAAATATATTCGCCATGCTTAATTAAAGCCCTGCAGACAAGAGCCGATAAGAACGATCCAACTTTAAATTATGTCCAGATTATTCTTTTTTTGCCGGGGGCAAGTATGACTATTACACAACGTCTGGTATTGATTTTCTCACTGCTTGCAATGTCACTGATTGCGCTGGTGATTATCTCTTTATCAGTAATTTCGGGCTTTCAATCCCGCTTTGAATATGTACAGATGAACGCAATACCCAGCATTCGCGATCTCAATAAATCGATCAGCGTGACCAATCAGTTGGGTATTGCGCTTTATCGCCACCACAGCACCAGCGATGCGGCAAAATTCCCTGCTGCGGAAGAGCGCATTGAGAATCTGCTTACGCAGATTAAGTCGCTCAATGATTACTACATGGCTAACGACATCTCGAACGATGAAGACAAAGCGATGACGGAACAGGCCTATAAAAATCTGGATGCGGTCCGCAGCGCATTGCCGGCATTTCTTGCCGCGTCACGCGCCCATAATGATGCGGTCACGCTGCCGTTATTGCAGAGTGAGGGCGGTATTGGTGCCGCATCCCGTAAGATGGAAGCGGATTTCACTCGTCAGATTCAGCTGAATATCGATATTGGCGAACAGCTCAGGGCGGAGAACAAGCGCGTTTATAGCCAGACCCTGTGGGCGATGTCTGGCGGATCGCTGCTGCTTATTCTGATACTGGCCGGTTTCTCCACTAAGGTGATTCTCGGCATCAAAAAGAGCCTCTCAGGCATGGTCAATACCATGACGCAGGTGAGTCATACCCTCGACCTGACTCATACCGCGGAGGTCCGCAGTAAGGATGAGATCGGCAAAACGGCGATGGCATTTAATCAGCTGCTGGCACGCGTCTCCGGCACGTTGCTTTCCGTCAGTCACGCCGCGCAATCGGTGAGTACCGGATCAACGCAGATAGCGGCGGGCAACGAAGATCTCTCTGCACGCACGGAAGAACAGGCGGCTTCTCTGGAGCAAACCTCAGCCAGCATGGCGACACTGAGCGAAACGGTGCGACAGAACTCAGAAGGTGCGCAACAGGCCAGCAGCCTGGCAAATAACGCGAATCACATGTCAATCCAGAATGGGACGGCGGTGAAGCAGATGCTCAGCACCATGGATGAAATCCGCGCCAGCTCTGCCAAAATCTCTGAAATTACCGGACTGATTGAAGGCATCGCGTTTCAGACCAATATTCTGGCGCTGAATGCGGCAGTCGAGGCAGCGCGTGCAGGCGAGCATGGTCGCGGCTTCGCCGTTGTTGCCTCTGAAGTGCGCAATCTGGCGCAGCGCTCCTCTTCTGCCGCCCGTGAAATTAAGGATCTTATCTCAACATCGGTTTCACAGGTCGAGCACGGTTTAGAGCAGGCCAGCGGCGTTGGATCTAACAGTGAAAATGTCCGTCAGGCGATTCAGCAGGTGGCCGATCTGGTCAATGAGATTGCGGCGGCTACCTCTGAGCAGAGTAAAGGCATTGAACAGGTTCATCAGGCCATTGGCCAGATGGATGAAGTGACGCAACAGAACGCCTCGCTGGTGGAAGAGGCCTCATCCGCCTCTAAGTCGCTGCAGGAGCAGGCAGAAACGCTGTCGGGGCTGGTGGCGACCTTTAAGCTGGAAAGCAACCACCGTGCAGTACAGTCGCAGCAGACCGCTGCAGTACGGCGTCCGGTATTACACACAAAGCAGCCTGAGCACCAGACCATCGACCTGACTAAGGCGAACTGGGAAAGTTTTTAATAGTTGAGCAGTAACTTAAGGGCCTCCACAATGTGGGGGCTTTTTTTTATCTTAAATCAAAATAAATAAAGCGGCTTTTCCTGAAATAAATATAATATGAAATCGATTTCATTTTAAAATCGCAAATAACTCTTTAGGGTTATAAGGTTTAAATTGAAATTGGCCGGGCGTAGATATTTGTTTTGACAGTCTGGTGATAATGAGTCAGATACAGGCAGGGTGTCAGTTATCGGCTATTCATGACGCAACTTGAATTTCTTTATCTTCAAAACAATAACGCTGAAGTCAGGCTTGTGGCTTAATGATTTTTGCCAGGTGTTTTTATTTCAATTTTATGATTTTTAAGGGTATTTTTCAAGTTTGGCTTAGGTGAATATTGAAGTAAATATTGTCATTTTATTCACTGTAAAATAACGCAGCGCAATCTATACTCCCTTCCGTGTTATATGTACTTCTGATTTTTTTACGAAACTCCTTTCTTCATAGCGACATTGTGCTGCATGAGGCATCTCTGGCTATGTCAAAGAAACGGTAAAAATAATATTACGAAAGCTATTTCGTGCGCTACACACCTGCACGTCTCACACATCAGAGCGGAAAAGAATGAAAAAAATACTCGACCGGATTAATTTGCCAGCGAAATTCCTGTTACTCGGATCCTTTGCGCTGGTGCTGTTTATTTTACCCACCTTTCTGTTTATTCAGACGGGCAACCAGCTTATCGATACAAAGAAAGTTGAGCTCACCGGGATTCCGGTTGAGAAAAAAGTTCTTCAGTTACTTAACCTGCTACAGCGTCATCGGGCTGAAAGCGCAATCGCAATTGGCCAGAATAAACCAGATAACCCGCCGCGTATGGCATTAGTGACCCAGATTAATAGTCTGTCTGAGAGCATTGCTGCCGATTTGCGCCAAAGCGATGAGCAGGCGCAGCCATTAAAGCGCCTTGAGCAGGTTAATCAGGAGTGGCGTCAGTTACAGGAGGACCTCAATGGCGGCCGACTGACGCTGGCGAGCAGCCTGACGAATCATACTCATCTGATTCAGGTGCTGCTGGACACCAATCAGGATGTGCTGGATTTTTATCAACTTTCACTGGATGCCGATTTAAATACCTACCAGCTTATTGTCAGTATCTTTAGTCGCCTGCCGCTGCTCACTGAAACGCTGGGACAGATTCGCGGCAATGGTGCCTCGCTGATTGCCAGCGGTAAAGTATCTGATGCCGAGCGTAGTCGTCTGGCTTTTCAGCTTGATAATGGCAAAACGGCACTGTCGCAATTCAGCAGCAATATGGAAAAGGTGTTTATGATCGAACCTGATCTTAAAGCGACCTTTGGTGATCTGGCGCAGAATGCGAAACAGCAGGCCCTGAGTGCATTGCAACTGGCTGAAGGCGCTATCGTAACCGGACAGGTCAGCATTACGCCGGTTGAATACGTGCGGGTCTTAACTGAGGCGATTAACCGCTACGGCATGCTGGGTAATCAGAGCAGCGATCGACTGCAGGGATTACTGCTATCGCAAATTGATGAGCGTCGTCAGGGACAGTATCTGTTACTGGCAGGTCTGTTTGCTGTCGCGCTGCTGGCCATTCTGCTGGCCGTCATGATTACCCGTTCAGTGACCCGTCCGGTTAAAGAAGCGGTCGAAGTTGCCAGCCGCGTCGCGGCGGGCGATCTGACGGCACAGCTGAACGTTTCCGGCAGCAATGAGATGGCTGAGCTGCTGAATGCACTGATGCGGATGCAGCAGCGTCTTGCTCAGCTGGTGTCGGATATCAAAGGTAACGCGGCTACCATCGCCAACTCCTCAGAAGAGATTGCCCGTGGCAATGGCGATCTGTCGTCGCGCACCGAGCAACAGGCGGCTTCACTGGCTGAAACGGCTGCCAGCATGGAGCAGCTGGCGGCAATCATTCAGCAGAACGCGGATAACACGCGCTTTGCCTCTGCCCGTGCAGAATCTGCCACGCAGGCTGCACTCTCCAGTGGTGCAGCGATGGATTCGGTGATGGAGACCATGCACAAAATTCGTGGCAGCTCAGGTAAAATTGAAGAGATTACCTCGGTGATCGACAGTATCGCCTTCCAGACCAACATTCTGGCACTGAATGCGGCCGTGGAAGCAGCACGCGCCGGTGAGCAGGGTAAAGGTTTTGCGGTTGTTGCATCGGAAGTGCGGGCACTGGCACAACGTTCAGCCAGTGCAGCTAAAGAGATCAAAGGTCTGATTGAGCAGTCGGTCGGCCACGCGCAGGAAGGGATCGCCATGGCGCAGAACGCTGGCGATAAGGTGAAACAGAGCGTCAGCGCCATTGAACAGACCTCTCAGCTGATGCGCGACATCACTTCTTCATCCGAAGAGCAGAGCAGTGGCATCTCGCAGGTCAATATTGCGGTGAACCAGATGGATCAGGTGACGCAGCAGAACGCCGTGCTGGTAGAAGAGTCGGCCTCCTCAGCTGATGAACTCGCCGCGCGCGCAGGGCAGTTACGTACGATGGTTGCGGTGTTCCAGACCGCATAATGGTGTTAAACAGCCGCCTGTGGGCGGCTGTTCTCTTCTCAGCGTTTATTCCGCGCTACGCCTGATGATCCTGCAGACAGGCCAGATACTTCTCTCCCGACCGCATCACCTTCTCTTTTGCCTGCTGATGGATATCCTGCCCTTCAAACGCGCCATACAGTTGCCCGAATGTCACGCCGGAGAGCCTATGCAGTATGTCGCCTACCGTAGCGGCTGACAGCGGCAGCATATTCGGGTAGCTCCACATAAACGACACGCCATGCGCACCCGGCGTGACCTGGATAATATCACCCGCCAGAATCACCCCTTCTCCTTCGTCCCAGTGCAGCACGCTGCCGCCGGGAAAATGGCCGCCCAGCCGTAACAGCGTCACAGAGGGCATCAGCGTCAGCGACTCGCCCTGCCATAACTGGATATGCGGACTCTTCCGCACAATCCATTGGCGATCGCGGGCGTGCAGATGAATGGGCGCATTAAACGCTTCAGCCCACTCCTGCATGGTGGTGTAGTAGTGCGGATGTGAAATCGCGATAGCATCAATGCCGCCCAGCGCCGCGATCAGCGTGTAGGTAGCATCATCAAGATTGGCAATGCAGTCCCACAGTACGTTGCCATGCGGCGTGCGCAGCAGAAAAGCGCGCTGATTGATGGCAAACTCAGGCACGGTTTTAAGACTTAACAGCGCATCGCTGTGAGCCGTCCACTTATTGGCGTGGCTGGCGCGCAGTTCATCAAACGCGAGCCAGCGCTGACCGGCGGCTGGAACGTACTGGCGTTCATCATCACAGATTTTACAGTGCTGATGAGTGGAATGAGCGGGATAAGCCGTTCCGCAGGCGGTACATAACATCGTCATGGTGATCTCCTTTGTCTCACTCAATCTTATGCACACCTGCGAAAACCGCACTTTCCTGAGGCTATTTCTTCACACGATTACGGCTGGCGGCGAAGGGTAATCCGGGTGAGTTCTGAGGGACGACCCAGCCTCACCGCCATGCCTGGCCAGAGTGCCGTGCCGTTATTCACATAGAGCTGCATTCCGCCGACCTGATAAAGCCCGGAAACAAACCCGGCGTTAGGTTTAGCAAACAGCCTGTCCAGCCCGATAATCAGGCCGCCATGTGTATGTCCTGAGAGCTGCACATCCACGCCCTGCGCTGCGTTCTGGCGTGCATTGCGTGGCTGGTGATCCAGCAGGATTACCGGCGCGTTTTCAGGTGCCTGTTCCAGCGCGTGGGCCAGATCCGGGCCGACCGCGTTTCTGCCGGGTGCGGAGGCGTCCGGCAGGCCGGCAATCACCAGCTTTGCAGTTCCGCGCTGGATCACGGTATGGCTGTTGAGCAGAGGTTGCAGACCCAGTGAGGCCAGATGCGCCGTCCAGATTGCCTGATGGAAGAAATATTCGTGGTTGCCGGTAATAGCCCATACGCCGTCAGGCGCTGCCAGCCCGCGCAGCGGCGCAACGTCCTGTCGTCGATGCGCCAGGCTGCCATCGATCACATCGCCCGTGACCACAATCAGATCGGCTTTGAGAGACATTGCCCGTTCAACCATTGCGGCGGTCCAGGCCGCATTAAACAACCGGGTAATATGCAGGTCGGTCAGCTGCAGCAGCTGATAGCCATCGAACTCAGCGGGCAGGTTGGGCAGCGCAAGGGTCACCTCTTTGACTGGCGGCACCCGTATCGCCTGCTGAACGCCAAAGGCAGCCAGCCCCATCGCCAGCACTACGGCCAGATAGCGAACACCGGGAACCAGCTCCAGCGGATGACGCAACAGCAGGGCAATCAGCATGAACGCATCCATCAGCATCTGAAGCAGCGCCAGCAGCAGCACGGTGCTGTACGCCCAGTTAAACAGAATGATGATGATGCGGGGCATTTCAGCGGAGAAGATCCCGCCCGAGGTAAAACGGCTCACCAGAAGATATTGTGACGCCAGCAGCACCAGAGCGGAGAGCAGGATCTTTACAACAAGTGGCAGGGACAAAGGAATAATGACGCGCGCAATTACATACCAGCTGGGTAAGCTGAAAATCAGGTGAAACATGGCATTTTTCCGGTAGGGCGCTGAACATCTGCGCAGGCAAAAAAGAGTCGATCGTTTATAGAGCCGTTTTCAGGACTGTAGTGTATATGATGTTACCGTCAGGCTTGCTTCACGTCGGGTGCTTTACAGGCGGTAAAGCAGGCAGAGAGGATCGATAAAACTTCAGGGCGCAATAATGAAAACAGCGTGACCGGAGCACCGGCCACGCTGGCAACATTCACGTATTGAGCCGCCTGACTAGCGTAAAACGCCTGAGGTCGTCCGGGTCTCGTCAGTTACACGAGTCATGGATATCGGAATGCTTTTATAGGCGGGAATGCCGCTTTTGGTATCGTGGCTGTCAAGCGGAACCATCACATTGGCCTCCGGATAGTAAGCGCCGACCGAACCTGGGGCCATATCAATAATCACGATGGTCAGGTTTTTCATCTGGCGCGAAGTGGGATTGCCATCCGGGTCCAGCGCCATCAGATCGACACGGTCACCGACCCGTAACTGTCGCTTCTCCGCCTCTTCTGCATTGATAAACAGCACATCGCGGCGGCCTGTCACGCCACGATAGCGGTCATTCAGCCCGTAAAGCGTGGTGTTGTACTGATCGTGACTGCGCAGGGTAGTGAGCACCAGATCATGGCACTTCAGTGACCGGGGATCTTCATTGATGCCCTGCATTACTTTAAACTGCGCACGGCCAGATGGCGTCAGCCAGACGCGCTCTGATGCGGCGTTATAGAGCCGGAATCCACCCGGATGCTTAATCCTCTCATTGAAGTTTTCAAACGCTGGGAACACCGCTTCAATGGCATCGCGGATGCGGCTGTAATCGGCTGCCATGGCTGACCAGTCAACCACGCTGTCCGGCAGCGTTGCCTTCGCCAGTGAGGCGACCAGCGCCGGTTCAGACTTAAGATGGGGTGAGGCGGGATCCAGCGAACCGCGTGAGGCATGCACCATCGACATCGAATCTTCCACGGTGACGCTCTGCGCGCCGGTTGCCTGAACATCGGTCTCTGTTCGGCCCAGCACCGGCAGCAAATAATTATGTTTACCCAGTAACAGGTGCGAGCGGTTCAGTTTGGTCGCCATATGCACCACCAGATCAAGATTGCGCATCGCCGGGAATGTGACCTGGGGATCGGAAATCGCTTCCGCCAGGTTGCCGCCCAGACAAAGCAACGCTTTGGCTTTGCCGTCGCGCATCGCCTTTATTGCCTCAATGGCGCCGTGACCATGCTTCTGCGGCGGGCGGAAACCAAACACCCTCTCTATGCCATTCAGCAGCGACTGCGGCGGGATCTCTGTTATGCCCACTGTGCGATCGCCCTGCACATTTGAGTGACCGCGTAACGGACAAATACCTGCACCCGGCTTGCCGATATTGCCGCGCATCAGCAGCAGGTTAGCGATTTGCTGCACGTTCTGAGTGCCGTACTGGTGCTGGGTAATTCCCATGCCATAACAGATGATGGTACGTTCAGCGCTGGCGTACAGCCGGGCGATATGCTGGATTTCCTCACGCGCCATGCCCGAGACTTTCAGGATATGCTCCCAGTCTGTGCTTTCCAGGTCGGCTTTCAGGGCGTCAAAGCCTTCAGTGTGCTCAGTAATAAATGCTTCATCAATGACGCCGGGTTCGCCTTTGCTCAGCGCCTCCTCGTGCATAGTGAGCAGGATCTTCATCACCCCTTTCAACATCGCTGCGTCACCGCCCACCCTGACCTTGTAGTAGGTCGATGCCAGCTCAGTGGAGCTCATTGACAGCATCTCAATCGGGCTCTGCGGCGAAGTAAAGCGCTCCAGGCCACGTTCACGCAGCGGGTTGATCGCCACAATAGTGGCACCGCGTTTCGACACTTCCCGTAGCGTGCCCAGCATGCGCGGATGGTTGGTACCTGGATTGTGACCGATACAAAGCACCAGGTCGCAGTGATCAAAATCTTCCAGCTCTACCGTCCCTTTGCCGACGCCAATTGACTCCGGCAGCCCGACACTGGTCGGTTCATGGCACATGTTTGAGCAGTCAGGGAAGTTATTGGTGCCATATTCGCGTGCGAAAAGTTGCCACAGAAACGCCGCTTCATTCGAGGCGCGTCCCGAGGTATAAAACTCTACGCTGTCCGGATCGTCGTAGCTGCGCAGATGCTCTCCAATCTCCCGGAACGCCGTCTCCCATTCGATGGGCTGATAGGTATCCGTAGCGGCATCGTACTTCATCGGATGGGTCAGGCGGCCTTCGCCCTCCAGATGCAGTGCGCTGCGTTCCCACAGTTCAGTCACGGTATGAGCGGCAAAAAATTCCGGTGTAGTGCGTTTGCTGGTGGCTTCCCAGGAGACGGCTTTTGCGCCGTTTTCGCAGAACTCAAAGGATGAGGCATGTTGCGGGTCGGGCCAGGCGCAGCCCGGACAGTCAAAGCCCTGCGGCTGGTTGACTTTAAACAGGGCGATCACATCCTGTTTCACAGACATCTGGCCGCGGATAGCATCGGCAACCGCCTTCAATGCGCCCCAGCCTCCGGCGGCACCCCCATAAGGAGCGATGCCATTTGTGCGATTTTGCTCTTTCATAATGCTCCACATTGTCTCTGTTGTTATTTGTTAAGCCTGGTACAGAAATAGTTGCAACAACGTGGAAACCGGCTGTTATTCAGGGAAAATATTTCTCAAAATGTTTCGACAGTCCGAAACGTAAGCCGCAAATCAGTTCAGCACATCAGATGAAGCGCAGCGCATCCAGGCTGTTGCAGAATAAGCGGTGCGCGAGTTCCGCCGACAGGAGGATGATGCAGGGAAAGGGTGAAGGATAAATCTTTACCATCAGATAACGGCGGGTAAGTGAGCCAGTTTATTCAGGGCTGGACGGCGATCGCAGTAACGCACTCCATGTCTGAACAGATGCACCATAATCCGAAGAGCAACCTTATGAAAAGAGCCTTACTTTTTCTGGTCTTACTTTCCACCTATAGTCTGATACCCGCTAAAGCCAGTGGCCCGGTTCGGGCAGGAGAGCTGCGTCCCATGAAGATTATTATGACGATCAACCATCAGTCGTATGAGATTGCGCTGGCGGATAACGCCACCGCGAAAGCATTTGTACAGCAACTCCCGCTGACCATGACGATGGAGGAGCTGAACGGCAATGAGAAGTTTGCAGACCTGCCTGCTGCTCTTAATAGCGATCCGCATAAACCCGGCACGATCCAGCAGGGCGATGTGATGCTGTATGGCAATAAGACGCTGGTTCTTTTTTACGAGACATTCCAGAGCTCCTATAGCTACACGCCAATAGGAAAGGTACTGTCGACAGATAGCCTCAAAAAGCGTGTCGGTGAGGGGGGGATTGACGTACGGTTCTCCCGGCCATGACTGATATCAAAATCTGAAATAACCGGCTGGTAAAAGATTCATATCGCGCTGAGTCTGGCCAGGGTGGCATCTGGCACGACGGACTACACTGCGTTCTGGCCGCGGCCAGACGTTGTGATCCTCTTCGGGAAGCGAGACTGCCAGGCCGGTCGGCCAGCCTGACAGTTCAGTCATTACTTCTTCTTATTCAGCATCGACTTCAGGTCAGCAAAGGGATTGTAGGTAGCTTCACCGACATCTTTTTGTGCGTCCTCACCAGCCACTACACGGGTGCCATACTGGTCAGCCTCGGTGTACTTTGAGTGCTCGTGGTCATGACAATAGAGACACAACAACTCCCAGTTACTGCCATCTTCCGGGTTGTTGGTGTGGTCGTGATCGATATGGTGAACCGTCAGTTCGCGCAGGTTTGAATAAACAAACTCGCGTGAGCAACGTCCACACACCCACGGATAGATTTTAAGTGCTTTCTCACGGTAGCCGCTTTCCAGCCGCGTGTAGTTTTTAGGGATCAAAGCCATTGCCGGGATAACCTGTTATGCAGAGAAAATTTCACGATAGTGATGCCAATATATCCCATAACAGAACAGAAGAAGAAATCATCGTGTTCCGCGGGACGGGAGGCTTTAAAATCCAGAGGGTTAGCTGAAAATCCGCGTAGCCGCCTTATATGATTTTTCCAGCACGTCTCGCAATCCTGAATAACTGCCGGGCCTGTGAGAAGGCACAAAATCCTGTCGCTGTGATGAAAACTCAAAAATGATATATCTCTAAGCTCCCGCTCACGCTAACCCAATTAATCAGCAGGATAGCGCCCAAAACATCCCTGTTTACCGCTTTGCTTAAAAAATGACATCAAATGTAATGCATGACACCATAAACGGCCCAGAAAATGGCGTTAGCACCCAGATAAGTCCAGCATCCCCAGTAGGCTATGGGTTCACGACGGGTGCGGAGTTTAGGCAGGAAGGCCAGTAAATAGAGGGCAGAGGCGATGAGCGAAACGAAGTAGAAAAATTTCATGGTTTTCTCCTGATCAATATCCTTTATTTGAGAATAGTCAGGGCTCACCATTTTGCTTAATGCATCAGCAGATTCGTTATGGATCGGCTTTCTCTTTGATGCCCACATCGGATGTCAGCACAGTTAAATCCGCGATAAATCGAAAATGCAGCGTCACGGTACGATCAGCCAGCCTTAAGAAAAGATCACGTCAGGATGTTCAGCCTGAGGTTACACCCTATAATCAACGCTGTTTGTTAGCCTGCAGGAATGCAGGTTTTGCACCTGCCCAAAAGGAAGAGATCCCGCTGATGTTTTCTCGTTTTTTTATTTATCGTCCCGTTTTTGCATGGGTTGTTGCCATTTTAATCATGCTGCTTGGCGCGCTCTCTATTACCCTGTTGCCGGTTGAACAATATCCCGATGTTGCACCGCCTTCGGTGAATATCAGCGCAACGTACACCGGTGCTTCTGCAGAGACGCTGGAGAACAGCGTCACGCAGGTGATCGAGCAGCAGCTTACCGGGCTGGATAATCTGCTCTATTTTACCTCCAGCAGCAGTTCACAGGGGAATGTGTCGGTTACCGTCACCTTCAGTCAGGGCACCGATCCGGACACGGCTCAGGTGCAGGTGCAGAACAAGGTGCAGCAGGCGCTCTCCCGTCTGCCCAGCGAAGTGCAGCAGCTTGGTGTTACCGTGACCAAATCGCAGTCAAACTTCCTGCTGGTGATGGGGTTGTATGACACCACGGGCAAAAGTAACAGCACGGATATCGGTGACTGGCTGGTCAGTAATATGCAGGAGCCGCTGGCCAGGACCGAAGGGGTCGGTGACATCCAGGTGTTCGGCGGTCAGTACGCGATGCGCATCTGGCTCGATCCCTTCAAACTAAACTCCTTTGCGTTGCAGCCCTCCGATGTGTCGGCGGCAATACGCTCGCAGAACATTCAGGTTTCAGCCGGTAAAATCGGCGGCCTGCCATCGCCTGATAATCAGCAGCTCACCGCCACGGTCAGAGCGCAGTCGCGACTGCAGACGCCAGAGCAGTTCCGAAACATCATCGTCAAAAGCGACAAAAGCGGTGCCATCGTACGCGTGGGTGATGTGGCGCGGGTGGAGCTGGGCGGCGAATCCTATGACATGACCACCCGACTCAACGGGCATCCTGCGGCAGGGGTCGGAGTGATGCTGGCGCCGGGCGCGAATGCGCTGGCAACCGCGACGCTGGTGAAAAACAAAGTTGAAGAGTATCGCCACTCAATGCCGGAAGGTTATGAGGTGGCCTATGCGCTCGACAGCACTGACTTCATCAAAATCTCCGTTGAGGATGTGGTGATCACCCTGATCGAAGCGATCGCGCTGGTAGTGGTGGTGATGTACCTGTTCCTGCAGAATATCCGTGCGACGCTGATCCCGGCGCTGGCGGTGCCGGTGGTACTGCTCGGCACCTTTGGCGTACTGGCGCTGTGCGGCTACACCATCAATACCCTGACGCTGTTTGCTATGGTGCTGGCCATCGGGCTGCTGGTGGATGATGCCATCGTGGTCGTCGAAAACGTCGAACGCATTATGCATGACGAAGGTCTGCCGGCGCGTGAGGCAACGGAAAAGTCGATGAAAGAGATCTCCGGCGCGCTGGTGGCTATCGCGCTGGTGCTATCCGCGGTATTTCTGCCCATGGCCTTTTTCGCCGGGTCGACCGGTGTGATTTACCGGCAGTTCTCCATCACCATCATCGCCGCCATGACCTTCTCCGTGGTGGTGGCACTGACCCTGACGCCTGCACTGTGTGGCATGTTGCTGCGGCCGACCTCACCCCATCGTAAAGGCTTCTTTGGCGGTTTTAACCGCTTTTATGCCGCCACCGAGCGCCAGTATCGTCACAAAGTGGTGAGCACTCTGCGCCGTCCGCTGATCATGGTATCGCTTTATGCGGCAATGGGCGTTGTGCTGTTTGTGATGTTTACCCGCTTGCCGGGTAGCTTCCTGCCGACTGAAGATCAGGGCAGCATCATGCTTCAGGCGACATTGCCAGCGGGTGCCACGGCCAGTCGCACTGAGGCAGTCAATCAGCAGATTGTTGACTGGTTCCTGACTGAAGAGAAACAGAATATTGATGTGGTCTTCACCATCAACGGTTTTAACTTCAGCGGTGCTGCGCAGAATGCCGGTATGGCGTTTATTAAGCTTAAGAACTGGGATCAGCGACCGGGTAGTGAAAACTCTGCCGAAGCGATTGCCGGGCGCGCCACCTACGCGCTGGCGTCGATTCGGGATGCGCAGATCTTTGCGCTGACGCCGCCGTCGGTGCCGGGTCTGGGACAGAACAACGGTTTTACTTATGAGCTGCTGGCCAGTGGTGGCACCACGCGTGAGCAACTGGGCAACCTGCGCGATCAGCTGCTACAAAGCGCAGCGCAAAGCCCGGAACTGCTTGGCGTGCGGGCCAATATCCTGCCGCAAACGCCGCAGTTGCAGGTCGATATTGATACCAGCAAAGCGGTGGCACTGGGACTGCAGCTGGATGACGTGACCGATACGCTGACCAGCGCCTGGGGCGGTGCCTATATCAATGACTTCATCGACCGGGGTCGGGTAAAGCGGGTCTATGTGCAGGGCGACGGTCAGTATCGTTCATCACCTTCTGATCTGGATAAATGGTACATCCGTAACAGTGAGGGCACCATGACGCCATTCTCGGCGTTTGCCTCGACCCGATGGACCATGGGACCCGAAAGCCTTAACCGCTACAACGGCTCTGCCTCCTACGAAATACAGGGGCAGAACGCCGAAGGGTTCAGCTCCGGCGATGCTATGAACACCATTGAGCGACTGGCCAATGAACTCCCGGCAGGGACCACAGGGGCATGGAGCGGTCTTTCGCTGCAGGAGAAGCAGGCGGGCGGGCAGTCAACCACGCTGTATGCGATCTCGATTCTGGTGGTGTTCCTCTGTCTTGCTGCGCTGTATGAGAGCTGGTCGGTGCCTTTCTCCGTGCTGTTAGCGGTGCCGCTCGGCGTGCTGGGTACCGTGCTGGCGGTGGCACTGCGCGGATTAAGCAACGATATCTACTTCCAGGTGGCGTTGCTGACCACGGTCGGACTCACCTCCAAAAACGCGATACTGATCATCGAATTTGCGGAGGATGCGGTTCGTCGGGGAAGTTCGCTGAGCGCGGCTGCGTTGCAGGCAGCGCGAACCCGTCTGCGGCCGATTATGATGACGTCGCTGGCCTTTATCGCCGGGGTGATCCCGCTGGCGGTGGCGACGGGCGCCGGTGCTAACAGCCGCATCGCCATCGGCACCGGTATCATCGGCGGTACGCTGGCAGGCACGGTACTGGCGCTGTTCTTTGTTCCGCTCTTCTTTGTGCTGGTGAAGCACTACCTGACCCGCCATCGCAAAGGCCAATAACGCAGAAAGCCCGTCTGCAGGCGGCTGCAGACGGGCTGGAGTCAATGATCAGCGGAAGATTACAAATGCTGTTTAAAGAAGGCGGTCAGCTTCGCAAACGGGATCAGGTCAGTGCGGTCATAAAGGTCCACATGGCCTGCATCAGGCACGATATAGAGCTCTTTGGGCTTTGCCGCACGCTGGAACGCATCTTCGCTGAACTCGCGTGAATGCGCTTTATCACCCGTGATGAAGAGCATCGGGCGGGGTGAGATGGTCTCAATGTCATTAAACGGATAGAAGTTCATGAATTTCACGTTGCTGGTGAGCGTCGGGTGCGTGGTCAGCGCAGCTGAACTGTTTTTCGGTGTAAACTCACCGCGAGGCGTCCGGTAAAAATCATAGAACTCTTTGGCTATCGGAGGCGAATCAGCATCGATTTTATGTGGTGTACCACTGGTGTACTCAGTTTTACCCCCGGTGAACTCTACATAGCGTTGCTGTGCCGCCGCTTCAATGATTTGCTTGCGCTGCGCCAGTGTCTGGCTTTTATTCAGCGCATTACGGTTGGCTGACCCCATGTCATACATGCTGACGGTAGCAATGGCTTTCATGCGGGGATCAATCTTCGCTGCGCTGATGACAAAACTGCCACTGCCACAGATACCCAGCACACCAATCCTGTCGCGATCGACAAATTCGCGGGTACCCAGGTAATCCACGGCTGCGCTGAAGTCTTCGGCATAGATATCCGGAGAGACCGCGTTGCGTGGCTGACCTTCACTTTCGCCCCAGAATGAAAGATCAATTGCCAGGGTAACAAATCCCTGCTCAGCCATTTTCTGCGCATAGAGGCTGGCGCTCTGCTCTTTGACTGCGCCCATCGGATGACCTACCACAATCGCCGGAAGGCGCGCCGTTTTACCGGCCTCTTTTGGTCTGTACAGCGTGCCGGTCACACCCATCTGATACTGGTTTTTAAAGGTGACTTTCTCGCGGGTGACTTTCTCGCTTTGATAAAAGTTATCGGCGCCGCGTGACATATCGGCAGCGCTGGCCGCAAATGAACTGATCAACAGTCCAAACATCAGGGTTAATGCTCTCATAAGAAGATCCTTATCGGGGTTGACGACATGAGGGCAACGGGTTGCCCGGTTAAACAACACATCTGCTATCAGGCAGCGCTTTCCTTACGGGCGGTGATCATCGCCAGTCCGGCGGCAGTGACCAGTAATGTGGCGCTGATGGCAAAGGTGGTCTGCCAGCCTGCATGGTCAAAGGCCAGGCCACCCAGCGTCGACCCCAAAGCAATCGACAGCTGTACGATGGCCACCATTAATCCGCCACCGGTCTCGGCATTATCCGGAAAGGTTCTGGCGATCCAGGCCCACCATCCGGTTGGTGCCGCTGTTGCCACCAGTCCCCAGATGCCAAGCAGTGGCGCCACCAGCCACAGGTGATGACCAAACACCATGAGCAGCACCGCAACCAGCGCCATAATCAACGGGATGATCATCAGGGTCAGATAGAATCCGCGCTGCAAAACAGCACTGATAATCAGCGTGCCGATAAAGCCGGCGACGCCAATGGTCAGCAGCACCAGCGACAGCGCAGAAACGTCAACCTGTGTCACGGTTTCCAGAAACGGGCGGAGATAGGTAAACAGGGTGAACTGGCCCATAAAGAGCAGGCCGCAGGCGGTCAGACCCACCGTAACCAGCGGCGAACGCAGCAGCTGCAGAATTTTTCCGCTGCGCTGCCGGGCCGAATCGACTGGCATTGATGGCAGCGTGAGCGCCTGCCAGAGCAGGGCGATCAAGGCTACCGGCACCAGGCTGAAAAAAGCCCCGCGCCAGCCAATGACAGAACCGAGATAGCTGCCCAGCGGTGCAGCGATAACCGTCGCCAGCGCATTCCCGCCATTGAAAATGGCCAGCGCGCGCGGCACCTGCCCGGTGGGGACCAGCCGGATAGCGACCGCCGCTGACATCGACCAGAAACCGCCAATCACCACGCCAATCAATGCCCGGCCAGTCATGTAAGTCAGATAGTTGGGTGCCATCGCCACCATCAATCCGGATAGTGCCATTACCAGCGTGAGCGCCAGCAACAGAATTTTGCGGTCGAGGTTCCCTGCGATGCGGGTTGTTGAGAGGCTGGTGATCACTGCCAGTGCGCCGGAGATAGCGATGCCCTGTCCGACCAGACCTTCGCTGACCGCCAGATCTTGTGATAACGGCGATAACAGGCTGACCGGCATGAATTCAGAGGCGATGAGCGCGAATACACACAGCGTCATTGCCCATACACCACCCCAGTGCGCTTCTTTATGCCGGGGGGAACAGTCAGTTGTTTCCGTAGAAGTCATGTTGTGTCCTGTTTCATTGTTTGCGGTGCTGATGAACTCAGGAAATTTTACTGTTTCGCTTTATATTGACTAGCTAATGAATCCTTAATGGGGTTATAACCAGAACTTATAAATCTATCGGCGGGAGTGCAGTATGAAGCGCAACATGAATGACCTGCAGGCTTTTATTACCGTGGCGCGTGAGGGCAGCTTTACCCGCGCGGCAGCGCTGCTGGGCGTGACGCAGCCTGCATTGAGTCAGACCATTACCGCGCTGGAAAACCGGATGGAGATTCGGCTGCTTACCCGCACGACCCGTAACGTCTCACCGACCGCGGCGGGTGAACGGCTAATCCAGGCGATTGGCAACCGATTCGATGAAATTGAGGCGGAACTGGATATGCTGACCGCGATGCGGGACAAGCCAGCCGGCACGGTACGGATCACCTGCGGGCCGCATATTCTGAGCTCACTCCTGATGCCAAAGCTGACGCCATTGCTGGCGGCTTATCCTGATATCCGGCTTGAGTTCGATGCTAATCATGGCTTACGCAATATCGTGGCCGATCGATTTGATGCAGGGGTCAGGATGGGAGACACCATTGATAAAGACATGGTGGCGATGCCGATAAGCCCGCCATTACGGATGGCTGCGGTGGCCACGCCCGACTACTTTCGTCGTCATGCTGCGCCGCAGGTTCCGCAGGATCTGCTGCATCACAACTGCATTAATATGCGGCAGGCGACAGCGGGTGGGTTGTACGTCTGGGAGTTTGACGGTGAAGAGGGGCCGTTAAATGTGCGGGTAGATGGACAACTGACGTTCAACACTTCGGCACACATTGCAGAAGCGGCTCTCGCCGGGCTGGGGATCGCTTTCCTGCCTGAGCAGGAAGTCGCAGAAGGGCTGGAGCAGGGCACCTTGATCCGCGTGCTGGAGCGCTGGTGCGAGCCGTTTCCCGGCTATTACCTCTACTATCCCAGCCGCAAGCAACATTCACCCGCTTTTACCCTGGTCAGAGAGGCATTAAGGCTAAAAGAGGGGGCATGATGAAACTTATTGGAATAGATGCCATTCCATGGCGTAATACGTCCTAAAGCGCTTTATTCAGAATTACTTAGAAGGACGGCGACTAATTTTGCCTCCTTTCCGACCGGCTTCCCTGGCTTTTTCAGGATCGTTTTTGAAATTGCCCCCACTGGCCTTGCCTCCTGCACTGCCAGCTTCACTCGCCCGTTCTGGATCGTTGGCAAAATTGCCGGCACCACCTCTGTATTTCTGTTGTGTCATAGGAAGACCTCATATCAATGTTCCATTAGATAAAAAGGACTAGCTAGTCACATCTGCAAGCATAGTCGTCCGCTTCGTTTATGCAAATGCACAGACTTAAATTATTGATAAGACTAATTTTAATTTTTCGCAGGGGGATAGTGTCGGCAGGGCCCTAGGTGATGAACTACGCTTACAGACCTGACGAAAAAGGAGAGTGCTATGAGTAATGCGACCTTAATCGATACGCTTGAGCTGGGCTCTGACGAGCAGAAGCAGAAATATGAGATTTACGGCGATGATGCACAGACGCCCACTTTTGCTGTCATCTACCGGCAGCAGGGCGATAGCTGGCAGCAGCTGGATGAGAAAATCACGTTCGCCGCGCAGGATGAACAGCAGGAAGCGAGGGGATCAATGGGCTACGGTTCCGGCGACACGCTGCCAGACTTACGTGACCTGCCTGCCGAAGCTCGGGAGCTCTGCGAACAGCACTGGAACCAGCAGAGTGACAGGTAAACAGGAATAGCGCCGCTTTGTTTGTTAGCGGTGAAGTCGCCTGTTTAAGAGAGACGCCTGGAAGCGGCAGAATAAACCTCTGAGCGCTCTCTTTTCCCGACAGCCACCACAAAAACCACCACCCGGTCATCAATAACCTGGTATACAAGTCGATAACCGGATGACTTTAGCTTGATCTTATAGCAGTCAGGTATCCCGCTGAGTTTGTTCGCCTCAATTCTGGGTGACTCAAGACACTCAGCCAGCTTCTTTTTAAGCTGTTGACGTACTGTCGGGCCCAGCTTGCGCCACTCTTTCAGTGCCCTCTGATCGAACTCAAGTTGCCAGGTCATTAGAGGTCATCCAGTGTGACCCGGACAGGCTCAGGGTTTCGCAGGCGTTCTTTAACTATGTCTACTAACGCCGCATCTTCGTCACTGAGTAACGTTTGCTTAAAGGGAAGACGTTCATTATCTGCAATATATTCAAGCATCAGGCGCAGCGCATCAGAAGGAGTCACACCCATTTTTTCGAGCGCAGCATAGGATCGTGTCTTCAGGTCATCATCGATTCGAATGTTAATTGTGCCCATAGCGAGTTCCTTTGTATTTACACTTGACATTACAATTGTCGCACTGATGAGTCTGTATCGCAAACAGTAAACATCAGTCACCCGCACAGCCTTATATCTTCCCGGTAAAATCACGCTAAAGCTTATTTTATGCTACGAAAATATAACATCTTCATCCATTAAACCAACTGCAGCAATCGTTAAAGGTTTTCCCGCTACTGGCGATAACCAACAGGCGTTGAGCGCGCCGATCATTGATGAACCCGGCACTCCGCGACGAGTTCTGAACGCGAACGGACCTGCTTTTAGCCCTCCTTTTATACACACCAGAAAGCGCTAATTTAAGCGCAAATTACTCAAATAAAAGCGAAAATAATAATATGTCGATCATTAAGACGATCAAAAGACACCTGCCTGTTGCCCGTCTTAGGCGTAGCAGTCAGCCTGCCAATGGCACCTACGATTGTCGTGCGTTGCCAGATTCACTGGCCTCCGTGGGTTTAAGCTCGCGGGCGGGCGGCATCCTGATGACCTTCGTTCCGCCTGAAGCCGATTTTCAGCGGGTCAGTAAGGCCTGGCAGCGATTCAATTCCGCCGACCTGACGGTGTTGACGCTCTCTTCCAACGGCGCGCTGAGCAGCAGCAGATCGCAAAGCACCTACTGTGATGGCAATGGCCCGGAGGGAAGCTACCTCTGGCTGCCGGACACACTGATCGCACGCCATGAGACGCATATTGTTGATCTGCATGTCGCCGACACGCAGACGGCCAGCCAGCGCATCACCGCCATCCAGCAGGAGCTGGCGCGCTTGAAGGTGCGGATGCCGCTCTCGGCCGATCGTACTTTCGCCATGATTTACTGTGACGGATTGTCGGCATCCGAAGGCTTTCTGATGCAGGCCTGGTATAACAGCGGGCGCTTTCCCTGCCTGGCGATTGGCGGTTCTGCCGGGGGTAAAATCACCTTTGATGGCACCTGGATTGGTACAGGTGGCAGGGTGTTGCAGGGCAAGGCTGTGATTGTGTTCTGCCAGATGGCGCCAGGAAAATCATTTGCTCCTTTTAAAAGCCAGAACTTTACGCCACGCGATCAGAGCTGGCTGATTGCTGAAGCCGATCCGGTTGCGCGTACTGTAACGTCAGTATTTAACCGCCAGGGGCAGCAGCAATCGTTTGTTGCGGCGCTATGTGAACATCTTAACTGCAGCGAAGCGCAACTCAGCGAACGGCTAAAGGGACTCACTTTCGGCGTTAAAGTTGGCGGCGAGTACTTTATTCGCTCGATCGCCAAAATTGAATCGGGCGGCGTACACTTTTTCTGCGATCTTGAGTTTGGCGATCGACTGTTCCTGATGGAAGAGAAAGACTTTAAACAGACGACGCAGCAGGAGTGGCAGGCTTTTACCGCTCAGCATGGCAAACCCGCGGCGATCCTGATGAACGACTGTATTCTGCGCCGTGTCGGCAATGCCGATAAGCTGCATAATGCCCATTTCTTCAAAGGCATTGCCGCCGCCGGTTTTTCCAGCTTCGGCGAAATCCTGGGTGTGCCCATCAATCAGACGCTCTCCGCGCTGGTGTTCTTTAATCATGACGTCAAAGCGATGAGCCAGTTCCCGGTAGAGTACGCCGGCTACGCGGCACACTACGCGCAGCGAGCGTTGCGCCGCTGGGAAGCGCTGAACAGCATCCAGACGCGGGTGCTGGATCGGGTTATCACTTATCAGCAGGCGCTGACGCCGCTGATGGAGGCGCTGCCGGTGCTGGAAACAGCCACTCAGAGCCAGGGAGAAACCCTGAGCCTGGCAGAGAGCAGTATCCGTAACATCAGTAACATCGCCACCGAGAGTCAGCAGGCGCAGGGCCGGCTGGATGATGGTCTGGACGATCTGGAGAAAATTTCCAACGGCATCAATGAGATTACGCATGGCATCAGCAATATTGCTTTCCAGACCAACATCCTGGCGCTGAATGCCGCAGTAGAAGCGGCTCGTGCAGGCGAGGCTGGGCGGGGATTTGCTGTGGTCGCGGGCGAAGTTCGTCGTCTGGCGCACTCCTCAAAAGAGCAGGCTGAAGCTACGGCCAGTAACATCGGTGAGGCAGTCAGCACCATCTCACGTATCCGGCTGGTGGCCAGTGATTCGGCGCAGACCGCCGCCCAGATGGCAGAGCGCAGTATCAGTGCAGCCGATACGCTGGCGGCCATGAATCAACAGACGCGACATGAGCGCGCTGACATTGCGAAGCATCTCGGCAGCCTGCGTGAACTGACGCAGGGGATGGATGCGATGCAGGAAGCCGTCGCGCAGCTCAAGGTGTTACAAACTCTTTCCGGTGCGCAGGTTAAGGGCTGATTTATCAGCATAAAAGACAAAAAAGTGCGGTGTAAGCGTAACGACCAGGCAGGGCGGGCTTTCAGTTGTTACACTTGTCGGTGATTAACCACGCAGAGGTATGAATGAAAATTAAAAGTTATGCAGCCATGCAGGCTGGCCAGGCCCTTGAACTCTATGAGTACGATGCCGCCGAACTGGCAGCCGAAGAAGTCGAAGTCCAGGTCGAATATTGTGGCGTCTGCCACTCAGATCTGTCGATGATCGACAACGAGTGGGGCATCTCTCAGTTCCCGGTGATTGCAGGACATGAAGTGATTGGCCGGGTTTCAGCCCTGGGCGAAGCGGCTAAGAACAAAGGTCTTTCAGTCGGCCAGCGTGTAGGAATCGGCTGGACAGCAAAAAGCTGTCAGCACTGCGATGCCTGTATTAACGGCGAGCAGGTTAACTGTCAGCAGGGCAGCATCCCGACCATCATGAACAAAGGTGGTTTTGCCGAGAAGCTGCGTGCTGACTGGCAATGGGTTATTCCGCTGCCAGAAAAACTGGATGTGGCGAGCGCCGGTCCGCTGCTGTGTGGCGGTATCACCGTGTTTAAACCGCTGCTGATGAGCAACATCACGGCAACCAGCCGTGTGGGTGTGATTGGTATCGGCGGACTGGGCCATATCGCAATCAAGATCCTGCACGCGATGGGTGCCGAAGTGGTGGCATTCAGCTCAACGCCAGATAAGAAGCAGTCGATCCTGGATATGGGCGCGGATGAAGTGGTTAACAGCCGTGATCCAGAAGCTCTGAAAAAGCAGGCAGGCCGTTTTGACCTGATCCTGAGTACTGTGGCGGTCGACCTGGACTGGAAACCTTATTTCGCTGCGCTGGCACCTCAGGGTAAATTCCACACCGTGGGTGCCGTGATGAAGCCGATTGAAGTGAGTGCTTTTGATCTGATCCTGGGCGACAAAGCGGTGACCGGTTCATCAACCGGCTCACCAGGCCAGCTGCGTTCGCTGCTGCGACTCGCCTCGCGTGCGGATATTGCGCCACAGGTTGAGTTCTTCCCGATGTCTGACATCAATAAAGCGCTGGATCACGTTCGCGCCGGTAAAGCCAATTACCGTGTGGTTCTGAAAGCCGATTTCTGATGCGAATCTGAAATGACATGCCGCAGCCTGCTGCGGCATTTTTTTATCCTCAATTTGTCAGCAATCCCTTAGCCAGCCCCGCGGCAATCACCTCATCGGCTGTCACGCTGAACCATTTCTCTGTAGCGCATTCCGCGTTATCACGTCGCCATGCGGCAACCATCTGGTAGCCCAACGTATAGCCATACCATCGGCGAAAGTCACCCGTGCCGAAGAACCAGGCAGAATGATCATAATGAGGACTTTGCAGCGTGGTCAGCGGCACTGGATTAGCCTGCAACTCGCTTAGCTCTATGGCTTGCTCCCAGGGCTCTGCTGCCGTTTTAAGCAGCCAGCAGACGAACTGACCCGCCAGACCTTCGCTGACCAGCGCTTCACCCAGCGTCCAGCCATATCCCGGCCCGCGCATTCGCAAACAGTGATGGACTTCATGCACGATATGCCGCACCAGCGTGCCATTTTCCAGCATCCCGGGCAGATTCGGATTTGCCGGGTCAATGGCCAGGCCGAACAGGGTGGGCCCGTAAGCCCGGCCTGCAAAACCGGTTTCAGGTATTACTGCCTCCGGCATGCACTGAACCAGAATATCCAGACGAGGGACACGTGTCACGGAGGAGAGGTGCTCGCAGGCGAGCTCAGCGGCCCTGACTATTGACGATTTATAAGGCCCAACATCACCCGATGCCTCCAGCCAGTGCAATTTCCATAAGTCGTTCACAGACTCTCCTGTCAAAGTTTGATAATCAGAACACAGGTCCGGGACCCGCCAGAGCTACTAATACCTTAACCGGCAATGCTTTAAACAGACACCGGAAGAAAGCGTTATCGTTGTCGGTAAAGAGTTAAAAGCAACTTCCGGAACGCCTGCCATTCCTGAACATTCAGGGCTGTCTCGTCGTGACGCCAGATCCGATAGATACCCTGCTACAAGGAAATATTGCAGTTTGGCCCGATTCCATCGAACACTGTCCTTTGAGCCTGTTACGCGCAGGTAAACAGTGCCGTAAATTAACCTCATGGTAGCCAGTAAGCCTGGCTGATTTCACTGAGACTGTTCATGGAGCCAAAATGAAGCTGACCCAGATTCGTAATGCCACCCTGCTACTGGACTATGCAGGCAAAAAATTCCTGATCGACCCGATGCTGGCCGAAAAAGAGGCCTGGCCCGGGTTTGCCGGAAATGCCCGTCCGCATCTTAGAAATCCGATGGTTGAGCTGCCTGTTCCGGTCGCTGCACTGCTGGCAGTCGATGCGGTGATTATCACTCACACGCATATGGATCACTGGGATGAGGCTGCGCAGCAGCTAGTGCCGAAGACGATGATGATCTACAGCCAGAACGAAACAGATGCAGCACTGATTCGTTCGCAGGGGTTTGAAAATGTTCGCGTGCTGCAGGATGAGAATCCGTTTGTTGATGGCCTGACGATTTATAAAACCGATGGTCAGCACGGCAGCAATGCGTTATATGCCGACAAAGTGATGGGCGATATTCTGGGTGACGCCTGTGGCCTGGTCTTTACCCATCCGGCAGAAAAAACCCTCTATATAGCTGGCGATACCGTATGGGTCAAACCCTATGTCAGAGCGCTGCAACGTTTTCAGCCGCAGGTGGTGGTAATGAATATCGGCAATGCAACCAACGATCTCTATGGCCCGATTATCATGGGAAAAGAGGATACCCAGCGCACGCTGAATATCCTGCCTGAGGCAACGCTGGTTGCCTCACACATGGAGGCGATAAACCACTGTTTGCTGACGCGCGCAGAGCTACGTGCATGGACTACCGAACAGGGTATTGCTGACCAGGTGCTGATCCCGGAAGATGGTGACACAATGACGTTCTGAGCGTCGTGGCACTAAACCGGCACAATTGTGCCGTGAGTTCTCAACACTACGCTGTCACACAATAAGGGGGAGAGGATGGCTGCTCTGAAAGTCGCGGTGCTGGCAACGGCCGGTTTTAGTCCGTTTCATTTTTCAGTTCCCTGTATTCTGTTCGGCTCAGCCCTGCCGCAGCCGGATCTGTTTCATGTCGATATCTGCGCACTGAAACCAGGCCCGGTCATCTCAGAGATGGGGTTGTCAATTACGGTGGAACAGGGTCTTGACCCGCTTGATCAGGCGGACATTATTATCGTGCCCTACTGGCATAATCCGGCTGAAAAACCTGCGCAGGCGCTGCTTGATAAGCTGGTGGCAGCCTGGCAGCGCGGCGCAGAGATCGTTGGACTATGTCTGGGCACTTACGTACTGGCTTATGCAGGTTTGCTCGATAAGCATCGTGCTGCCACTCACTGGGAATTTGAGCGTGACTTCAGCGAGCGCTTTCCACAGGTTCACCTCGACAGTAATGCTCTTTATACCCGGGACACTCGTCTGATCACTTCTGCCGGCACCGCGGCGGGCATCGACTGCTGTCTGGATATCATCCGTCACCACTATGGCAGCGCCATGGCTAATCGGGTAGCCAGACGCATGGTGGTGCCGCCTTACCGTGAAGGCGGTCAGGCGCAGTTCATTGAGCGACCGGTTCCGGAAACAACGCGTGACAGTAAGATCAACGCGTTGCTGGCGTCCCTGCGACAGAATCTGGATCAGCCACAGGATCTTGACTCACTTTCGCGGACGCTTGGCATGAGCAGGCGAACGCTGACGCGTCATTTTCACAAGGCGACAGGCATGTCCCTGGGAGAGTGGCTGACAGCAGAGCGTCTGCAACGCAGCCAGCTATTACTCGAAACCACAGGCATCAGCATTGAATGTGTGGCAGAAAAGGCGGGTTTTGATTCGCCCGTGTCATTTCGTCAGCGTTTTAAATCCCGGTTTGGCGTCTCTCCCAGTGAGTGGCGCCGGACATTTCGGGGGCCGCATCCGGTGATGAGTGATGAGACATTACGACAGGACGATGAGTGACCAGGCCCGGATGAATTTCTGCGCCTGTGACTTTGCCTGCCGGAATATTCCCGCGTAATGACGGTCACTATTCCGGCAGAAATAAATGCGACTACAGCAGGAAATCATCCAGCGACTGGCCGTTTTCAATGGCCGCCTTAATTACGGAGGGCGTTCGGCCCTGACCCGTCCAGTAACGAACCTGACCATTTTCGTCATTGTAACGGTATTTCGCCGGACGCTTTGCGCGTTTCTTTTTGCCGGTTACCGAGGGGGATGCGCTATTCACCAGCTCCGCCGGGTTAATCCCTTCTTCCATTAACAGCTCCTGGTAGAACGCCAGTTTTTCTGCTTTCTCACGGGCTTCCGCTGCCCGCGCGTTTTCCTCTTCACGACGTTCATTTACCACGGTCTCTAATTTCTGGCGTAACTCTTCCAGCATATCTAAAGCCATATTGCGCGCCTCTGCACGAAGCGTGCGGATATTGTTCAGGCTGCTCAGGTTCTTACTCATAACAAATCCTCAAATACTCAACTTAATCAATGAAGTGCAAATTATTCAGCTGGCAAGGGTAACATTTACCCACGTGATATTTGAAGCGCTAGTGTAGCCTTATTCGCTATTAATGCTCTATTAAAGGTGCTGGTTGAACCAATAAAGAAGAAATTTTAAGCGAAATCTGCTGGTTAATTGCGGATTATCATTGTTGAAACAGGATTGTGGGATTTGCATTTTTGCTTTTGATTAACTGTGCTTAAATCAGTCAACAGGGTTTATTAAGGACAGGCATGAAGTTTCGCCAAAAAAATGAGGGTTCAGCGCCAAAAATCTCGCCGCTGCTAAGAAGTATTATCCTTTCAGGCGTATTGCTCAGCGTGGCGGTGATTGGCTTAAATGTGTGGACGCTGCGGGAAGACTGGAATGAAACCGTCGATAAAGCTGAAGATACGGCGGTTAATCTGTCACTGTCACAGGCGCGCCAGGCGGACGATACATTTTTGCAGACCGAGCTCTCTTTGCGCGAGGTGCAACGCGAGCTCGAAAAGCAGATTGCCACAACCGGTGTAGATGGCGAGGCGCTGAGCCAGACGATGCGCCTGTTGCAGAGCCACCTGCCACAACTACACGGTTTGTTCTACTATGATGCGCAGGGGAAATGGATAGCCACTTCTATGAGCCGGATACCGCCTGACATCAATAATTCCGATCGTGAATATTTCGATTATCACCGCACCAGCCCGCGCGATACCCTGCACGTCGGCCCGGTGCTTCGCAGCCGCACCACTCACGAGCTGGTGATCCCGGTTACGCTGCGTGTGAACGATGCCTTTAACGGCTTTCGGGGCGTCTTACTCGCCACCGTCAAAGTGGACTATTTCCGCCGTTTCTACAGCTATTATGAACTTAGCGAAGGCGATGTACTGGTACTGATGCTGGCAGACAGTACCGTGCTTTACGCCCGTCCGATGCCGGATAGCTACATCGGCAAAAACCTCTCAGTGAGTCCGCTTTTCCTCAGGATGCTGGCCCATGCGGATAAAGGCAGCGGTCAGTGGACCGCTGCGCTTGATGGTAAAAAACGCATCTTTGGCTTTGTCCGCTCACAGCGATACCCGCTGGTGGTGGCCGCGGGATATGACAAGCGCGCGCTGTTTAACCACTGGCTCAAGAGCTGGGTACATGATCTGATTCTGAGCCTGGCGCTGCTGATTGTTATTCTTTTACTGGGTGCATTTGTACTGCGTCAGGCACGGCATACGCTGCGTTATCAGCTTGAGCTGACCCGATTACGCGATGATCTGACCGCGGCTAATCGCGCACTGGAAAATCTGGCACAGAGTGACGGGCTGACGGGTGTTGCCAACCGGCGCCATTTTGATCACATGCTGACTGAATGCCTGCAGAACGCGGAGCGCAGTGGCCAGCCGGTGTCATTAATCCTGCTCGATATCGATTATTTTAAACGTTTCAACGATACCTACGGCCATGTGGCGGGTGACGACTGCCTGAAAAAAGTGGCTACTGTTCTGAAAAACGCCGCCCGCCGCAAAAACGAACTTACGGCCCGATATGGCGGCGAAGAGTTTGCCATTATTCTGCCCGGACAGCCGTTGTCAGCCGCCTTGAACTTCGCTGAATTGATCATCGACGCCGTTAACAGGCTCGATATTCCGCATCTCACCACGGAACTGCCGCAAAAGCACGTCACCCTGAGTGCAGGCTGCGCCGTCTATCTTGCTTCAGACTCACAACAGGAAAAAGAATCGCTGATAGCGCGCGCGGATGAGGCTTTGTATCACGCGAAACGGGCAGGGCGTAACCAGGCCATGTGTGAAGAACGTAGCGGCTGAGCATCCGTGATCAAATCCTGAATCCTGCCTGTGGCATGGTGACAGCTCAACTTAAACAGGGAGCGGCCATGTCAAACGATACCGGTTTCACTCATCTTGCTTTACAGGTACGGGATTTAGAGAAGAGCGTAGATTTTTATCAGCGTTATGCCGGGATGCAGGTGATACATCAGCGTAAACCTGGCATTCCTGAAGCACAGAAAGTGGCATGGCTGTCGGATTTAACCCGACCTTTTGCGCTGGTGCTGGTGCAATCTGACAACAATGAAGATACGCCGCTGGGTCCATTTGGTCATATAGGCGTGGCCTGTAGCAGTCGTGAAGAGATAGATGAAAAAGTGGCACTCGCTCGGCTCGAAGGTGTGTTGCGACGCGACGCGCAGCAATCTGGTGTGCCAGTCGGATACTGGGCATTTTTTGCCGATCCTGATGGCAATACGCTTGAGCTCTCTTATGGTCAGCAGATCGGACTGGAAATTATCACAGCCCGCAACACGCAATCGCTGAATAAATAAAGCGGTTGAGAGAACAGAATGAATCCCATTACTTGTTGCGTGACTGCGTAAAGCTTTTCAGTTATTGAGTTCAGGGTAACGCCTGAGCAGGATTATGGATGGAGAGACAATAACAAGATGAGAAAGGAAAGGGTACAGCCTGGCCGGTAATTGAGATGCCTGAGTCTGACGATTTATGGTGAAAAAACCGCCTGCCTGATGCAGGCGGTGTTTCATTATGCATACTGGATTAAATCAGGAAATCATCCAGCGATTTACCTGCATCAATGGCAGATTTAATAGCAGATGGGGTACGGCCCTGGCCAGTCCACTGCTTAACCTCACCATTTTCGTCGGTGTACTGATATTTAGCCGGACGAGGCGCGCGTTTTTTCTTCACGGCTGGTGCAGTCGGCATACCATTTAACAGTTCGTTAGGATCGATACCTTCCTGCAACAGTAATTCACGGTATTTTGCCAGTTTCTCAGCTTTTTCACGATTAGCTGCTTCAGAAGCCTGTGCTTCTTCACGTCGCTCACTCACCACAACCGACAGTTTTTCCAGCATTTCTTCCAGGGCAGCAAGGTCAAGCTCGCGAGCGTTTGCGCGAAGGGTACGGATATTATTCAAGCTGTTGAGAGTGTCACTCATCAAAGTCACCATAGTCATGTTCAGATAATAAAATACAGAGCGGGTTCACGCTGATGCTTTTCGTCAGACCTGCTTTTTTAAGATGCTTGCCTTCGAAGAATCAAAATACAGAACCGATAGTTCAACGCCAACATATTAATCGCTTTCTCAAAGAGTTTAAACTGTAATTAACGTAAGACCCTTAAACAAAAGTAAAGTTACTCTTTTTTTTACACTCTTCGCTCAAAATGTCAAAAAGGTGCCTCATCTGATGATGTTCAATAATTTAGTTACGTTATGGATAAACCGGGCTTTCACGTCGCTTTTCCAGCGGAATCGCTTCGCTAATCACGGAGCTGCTTTGTTCCGAAAGGCAGTCACCGTGCATACTTCTCCAGATAAAGCTGGATATGTCCATGATGCCACCATAATAGGGTTGTAAAGGACGCATAGCAAAATTACTAAAAAATAACCATCAGGCGGCTGATTTATTCAGACTATATGTAAGGTCATGAAATCAGATTAATTTATCACTTAATTAACGTTCTGGTTAAGGCGATCATCACCAGACGGGTTATGGCTTTGTTTTAAAAGCCTGGAGAGACAAACCCCAGTAAAGGGGGATAAAACAGTCAGAATCACGCGTGACCTGTATGACCCTGGATTGATTATTTACGGGCGTAATGACTTTTTAGCCGCCGTATGGGGCCAGAGAGGCTGTCCGCTAATCAAGGAAACCTGAGCCACATCATCCGGGTACCATATTGCCTTATGCGCCGATGAAGCGGTAAACAGTGCGATCTCAATTGCCCCCAATACTTACTCACAAGCAAGCTAAACTGTATAAGAGACGCTATTGTCAGCGTTATAAGGGGTTCTCAGGAGAGACTGGCGTGTTCAAAGGCAATAAAAAGTCATTACCGGTTCGCTACTGTAAAACGTGTAATAAACCGATGTCATGGCGAAAAAAGTGGGAACGATGCTGGGACGAGGTGTTGTATTGCTCGGAACGGTGCCGGCGGCAGCGTACTGATCGGCAAGAGGATGATACAGAAATAAAACCTGAACCTGACCTCTGACGCTGACTAGAGCTGGCCAGGGATTAACCTGGCCTCAGTCAGGGGAATGGGGCTATTGCTGTACCTCGATCTGTTGCCAGCCTCTTTTAAACATACAATCTTTAACCAGTATCTCTCGCTGGCTTTCATTGGCGTCGCTGGTGGAGTAATCGGTGTCAGTGGTTTTATATTTACTGTCTTTTGAGGTGTATTTACCGCTAACGACATTGTCAGGGGGTAAATCCCGCAGTGCCTGGGCCCGACAGGCTGTTTCCGTTATTGTTTCCTGCTGTTCAGATGCATCTGGCTTGACCCATTTATACTGCACACATCCGGTCAGACAGAGAGTAAATAACATCAGCATAAGAGGTTTCATAATCTGTTTCTCAGTGCTCCCCGCCTGAGTTGAGACGAGTGATTGAGTAAGGAAACCGATCGGCAGGGTTTCCTCACCACAAAAAAAGGGAAGAGTCATCCGACGTTAAAATGTCAGGCCGCCACCGATATAGGGACCATCGATCAGGGTATGACCCGGACGTCCATCTTTGCCATCAACACCCGCATAGCGATAGCCCACTTTTAACACCAGTGGATCCACAGGTGACCAGCTGACACCGCCATTGGCCTCAACGAAATTCTTAACGCTGTTGGTCAGCTGTTCCGGGGCGGAATAACCTTCTCCATACAACGCAAAATTAGCGGGCAGATTGATTTTCACACCGCCGCCAACAGGAAACGCAACGCCGTTATCTCCTTTTTTGCCGCCGATGTAAGCGGCTTTAACGCCAGCCGTCAGCATCACAGGTCCAATTTCAAGGTTATAACCGGTACCCGCCTGACCAATCTGAACACCATCCGCCGTATTTTTGATCCACTGACCATCAACATAAAGCCCGCCGGATGAACGGCCGATTTCTGCGTCCAGTACCGAGGTGTTTTTACTTTGTTCGGCATTCAGGCCAATGGCCATGGCTGAGGAGGATGCACACAATAATAAGCCAAAGCCAATTACAGAAATTTTCATTGCTCAGTTTTTCTACAGAATCAGATTTTCAGGATAATGATTAAGATTGCTATTAAAGCAGGATTACTTTTGCACAATCTCTTTAACATCGTGCTGTTGTAACTGATGCATGTTTCCATCCGTGTCTTTATAAGAGATCATGCCTGTTTCTTTATCTTTTGCGGGTTTGCCATGAGTCGTAATCATGTGCCCATCGTTGGTGGAGATCACATAATTGCTTGAGCAGGCGGAAAGGGACATAACAGAAGTTATCATCGCAATAGCAAAAGCGAATTTCTTGCCAGAATTAAAAGATGTCATTTTACTTTCCTGTCGTTTCTTTTTAAGAAGATGCGGCATTATTCGCTGTGATTGTTAAACGACATGCTAACAATCCGGCAGTTTGCCTCTTTATCAGGATGAGAATGATCTGGATCAATATCATGGGTTGCTCAGGAGTAAGCAACCATGGCGGGTATTGATTGTTTTGCGACCAGTACTTGCGGAAGCGAAGGCAGAAGTTTGTACTGAGAGAATCAGGAAGAAAACCAGCAAGGTAGAGGAAAAGAAACTTAAGCTCGAATCCCAAAAATGAATCTGTAAGAAGCATAGGCTGATGCTCAAAGACTGAACTAAACGCATTTATTCGGAGGCTCACGCTGGCGAATCTCCGAACTTCGGTAAATTCCGCATGATCCTTTATCTCTTGTCAGTTTGGGTGGGCATCAGGCTATCACCACTCTCCTCTTCTGTTTATGCATTTTCAGACAGTATCAGGCAACATTCTTCCCCTTTTAATGCCAGAAAGGGCTGCATTCCGAATGGAATCCGTTGTCGATACACTGCATACGCAGCGTTACTGGGTTCTGTTACTATCATCGGGAACCAGGCATAGAAAAAAACCACTCAGTTGAGTGGTTGTAAAAAGAAAAAAATAGTTAATGAGCAAAACTGCGATACATAATGTTTTAATACTGGGATATATCTATGCCAGGAAATAATATCTGTTAACAGACATGTTAGCTATGGGATTTATAAGAAATGATGCAAAGTGAAAGCGTAACAATGACCATAATACAGTGAATGTTAAAAGTTCAGCTCTCACGTAACTGTTTATCTATCAATTTATTTTTTTAACAACATGGATTAAACTTTGATTGTTTTTCTGATGCGGATTTATCGTGCGCATCATGCTCATTACATTTTTAAAACACATGGAGGTAATCACTTTTCTTAAGATCCCGTTAAGATCTGCATCGTAAATTAGCCCGACAATTTTAACGGAGATAAATATGAAAAAGTTTCTTTTAGCAGCATTGTTTGCCGGTATGAGTTTTGGAGTTTCTGCACAGGAAGGTTTTGTTAATCCAGCAGGGCAGGGGTATTCTCAGGGCGGATTTAAAGGTCCGACACCCGGCGTCTCTTCTGTCGCTCAGGTTAAGACGCTGCGTGATGACGCATGGGTCGTTCTGGAAGGTAACATCATCAGACAAGTCGGGCATGAACTTTATGAGTTCAAAGATGCTACCGGAACGATTAATGTCGATATTGATGACAAGCGCTGGATGGGACAATCGTTATCACCGAGTGATAAAGTCCGTCTTGAAGGTGAAGTTGATAAAGACTGGAATAGTGTTGAGATTGATGTAAAAACGGTTCGGGTTCTTAAGTAATCCTTATTCGCTCATCACCTGGTGGTGGCCTGAAAATCAGGGCACTGCCATTGTGAAAATGATCCTTCCAGGACGCCTTTCTTTCATTACAGCAGCCGCCAATTAGTTACAACACCCTATTTGAGCAGATTACGTTACCGGCGATATCCTGCCAGATTGGTTTTTTTGATTAAACCTGAACGGAGCCGTTCTGTGAATCCGAGTGCTCATTGACTAGCCGCCCCGCACGGCCCGAAGGGCCGTAATAGTTACTTACGGTATACTGAATGATGTAACTAAATGTAGAGTGCGGGAATGATTCAACATTCTCCACATCCGCCTTTAACTGTTGAACCCGCGCCTGGAAGAACCCCCATTTAATGCGCTGTTGACCTGCCGTTGACCCTGACGGCAGTTTTCTTCTGCCTGCCCGATGCCAGATCAAAAACCGAAACGAGTATCATTTATAGAATGAGTGCTTCTTACTTTTAGGCAGGGCGTGATATGGCAATGAATATGGGCAGCACCTACCGGATCCTTGGCTATCAGCCATCGGTAAATTCCGCCTGGCGCCAGAAATTACTGACAATGGGCATGCTTCCCGGCGCAGTTATTGAGGTCATTCGCGTGGCGCCAATGGGCGATCCGGTGCAGATCTCTACCCGCCGTGTCAGCCTGGCGGTGCGGCAGCGTGACCTGGATGACATCATCCTGGAGGAAATCGTCTGATGAAGAAGATAACCATCGGGCTGATTGGTAACCCTAATACCGGCAAAACCACGCTGTTTAACCAGCTCACCGGTGCCCGACAGCGGGTCGGGAACTGGGCTGGCGTCACAGTTGAGCGCAAAGAGGGTCAATTTTTTACCGCGCAGTCAGATGTCAGGCTTATTGATCTGCCAGGCACCCGATCGCTGACAACGCTATCTGCTGAAAGCTCGATAGATGAGAGCATCGCCTGCCAGTATCTCTATCAGGATCACGCCGATGTGGTGATTAACGTCGTCGATGCCTCCAGTCTGGAAAGTAATCTGTTCCTGACCTTTCAGCTGCTGGAACTGGGCGTACCCTGCATTGTCGCCCTGAACATGCAGGATATTGCCGCCAGCCAGAACATCACTATTGATGTCGCAGCACTGTCAGCTCATCTCGGATGTCCGGTCGTTTCACTGACCTCAACCAAAGGTGATGGCATTGCCCAGCTCAAAGCGCTGATTGACCAGCCCCATATTTACAGAGCACCGGAACGGGTACGTTATCCGGCCGCGATTGAAACGGCCATTGAGCAGCTCTGCCAACAGATGCCCGCCGCCATAGCCCCACAAAAACGCTACTGGCTGGCCTTGCAACTGCTGGAAGGGGATATCAACAGTCAGAAACTTTGTCCGACGCTGGTTCCGCATTTGCCCGAGATTATGCAGCAGGCCGGTGGAGAGACCGGCGTACAGATTGCCGATTACCGCTATCGCACCATCAATACCCTTTGCGCGGCAGTGAGTAACATTCATCAGGCTATGCCCGCCGGTCTGACCCGCAGGATCGATAAAATTGTGCTGAACCGCTGGCTGGGCATTCCGATATTCCTGGCGGTGATGTATGTAATGTTCGTGCTTTCAATTAACATCGGTGCTGCGCTACAGCCACTGTTCGACAGCAGTTCGGTGGCGATATTCATTCATGGTGCGCAATGGCTGGGCTATGTCTGCCACTTCCCTGACTGGCTGACGGTTTTCCTGGCGCAGGGTATCGGTGCCGGTATCAATACCGTGCTGCCGATCATTCCGCAGATTGGCCTGATGTTCCTGTTCCTCGCTTTCCTTGAAGACTCCGGCTACATGGCGCGCGCCGCTTTTGTGATGGATCGTCTGATGCAGTCACTGGGCCTGCCGGGAAAATCCTTTGTGCCGCTGATTGTCGGCTTTGGCTGTAATGTCCCGTCGGTCATGGGGACACGGACGCTGGATACACCGCGTGAGCGTCTGCTGACGGTGTTGATTGCGCCTTTTATGTCATGTGGCGCACGGCTGGCGATTTTTGCGGTTTTCGCGGCGGCATTCTTTAACACCCACAGTTCCAGCCTGGTTTTCTCCCTCTATCTGCTGGGCATTGTGGTGGCCATCGCGACCGGGCTGGTGCTTAAGCATACCCTGCTGGGCGGAGAAGCCTCGCCGTTTATCATGGAATTGCCGGTCTATCACCGGCCTCACCTCAAAAGCCTGCTGTTGCAGACCTGGCAACGGCTGAAAATGTTTGTGGTGCGAGCCGGACAGGTGATTATCCTGGTGAGCATGCTGATTGGCGTACTGAGCAGTTTTGCCTTTAATGGCCAGATGGTTAATGACATTAACCACTCTGCGCTGGCGGCGACCAGCAAAGCGATCACCCCCGTGCTGTTGCCGATTGGGGTCACTCAGGATAACTGGCAGGCAACAGTGGGGCTGGTGAGCGGCATCATGGCGAAAGAGGTCGTGGTCGGCACGCTCAACAGCCTTTACACCACAGAGGCAATCCAGAGCAGTCCATTTGATCCGCAGGCTTTTGACCTGCCTGGTGAGCTTAAAGAGGCGCTGACAGAGACCTGGGCGGGGTTAACGGCTGCCTTCAGAATTGATGCGCTGGCCCATCCCATCGATGCCAGTAAAGGCGATGGTGAGATGGCGACTGGTTCGATGGGCGTGATGTCAGCCAAATTTGGCAGTGGCTTTGCCGCTTACAGTTACTTAATTTTTGTCCTGCTTTATGTTCCCTGCGTCTCGGTCATGGGGGCTATTGCGCGGGAAGCCGGTAAAAAATGGATGATGTTCTCATTCTTCTGGGGACTCAACATCGCCTACACCACGGCCACGCTGTTTTACCAGACCGTCACTTTTGCCGACCATCCTGCATTCAGTGCGACCTGCCTGATAAGCGTGCTGGTGCTGAACGGAATCATCCTGCTGGCATTGCGAAAAGCGGGAAGCCGGGTGCAGTCAATACCGGTCATGCTCAGGGAGGAAAAGGGGAGTTGCAGCGGCTGCCACGGCGGCTGTGATAAGCAGAAAGGCTTTGCCCGGTAAAAATAAGTACTGATGACATTCACTCTTTCCGCTGCCGGCGATTTCTGGCCGCAGCGGACAGGTGAGGATTGTCCTGTTGATTGTTCTTACGAATTTGAAGCCAGAATGGTGGGATGATTAGCGTATGAGCAGTGACAAAGGCTGCATGACAATTAACCCGGCCAGAAGCATTATCCTTCCCTCTGAAGGCAGATGTTTACCAAAGCAGGTCTGACCATGCACTGCAGCATGCCCTTATTATGGATAGCGGCTCCTGTTTTGCAGACAGATTCGCAGCATGCGGTATGGCAGTAAGGATAAATCAATTAAATCAGCCGGATGAACGCTGTGGATGCTCGACGCAGCGTTTATCCGTACCGGCTTACACACAGGCTGTCCACTTTTTCTGTGGATAACTTCAGCCTGAAAAAGGGGCTTTATTCTCTTTTCAGGAGCCATCAGCCAGGATAATCAGGGTAACTATATTGCTCCATAAACTCCACCATGGCACCTTTGTGTGCATCCACATGGCGGATATAGCGCATCAGTGTTTCTGGTTTTTTCCACGTGCCTTCCTGCATGATCCTGGCAATCGGATAGCCTTTATCTGCCATATCCTGCGCAGCTCCTACCCTGGCGCTGTGGCCACTCCAGCCGGTGTAGCGATTTTTGTTGGCCTTTACTGCGCCCTCTTTTCCGGCAGTGCGCCATGCCCGGCTAAAAATCTGTTCCAGTGCCCTTGTGCTCATCGGCTTTTCGGCAATCAGTGGCCGGCCAGACCGATGTACTGCAGTAAACAGCCAGGCATCAGGCTGGCTGGATAGCCCGGACGCTTCAATCCACTCTTCCAGTCGCTGAGTTGAACGGGCGCTGAGCGCCTTAATCAATCCGCCGGTCTGCACAATAGTTTTTGTCCATGCCACATCCAGAATGATTCGACCATCGCCGGCACGCATCACATCCCGCACCCGCAAACGCGACAGTTCACTGATACGCAGTAGTGTTGCATAAGCCACATGTAAAAAAGCCAGATCGCGAAGCGCCTGAAGGTTATCAGAACCTGACCATTCTTCATCCAGCGCCAGCAGGTCACTCAGCCTGAAGGGCACGGCCTGGCCTGCCCGCTCACCGTTGATCACCGCCACACGATTTATCTTCTTCATCGTCCGGAAAACCAGCGGAGAGACATTGGGCACCGGCAGCCCGGCGTTACGGTGTAACATCGAAATTAACGCCGCGTGTGAAGTGACGGTTGAGGAGGCCCGGCCGCTTTCAGCCAGAAAAGAGAGATAGTCACGCAAATCGTCTGCACTCATCGGCAGGAAGCTGCGCTGGTTATCTTCCGACCAGCGATTGCAGATTCGCATTACGCTAAGCAGCTGTCGCCAGGTGTTAGGTGAGAAAGCCTCTTTATCCTGAACGAACTGCCGGAGCCGCTCGGTGATATCGCTATTCCGGTCAACCGTCAGAGGGGTTAACGGCAGTAACTCACTCATATTTGCTCACTTATCAACCAAAGACGCCGATGATCGCGCTACGTTAATTCTGAGAACTAAGCAGGGGGATAACCGGTCAGAATTTACGTAGCGTTGTCATTTTCAGGGCGAACTTTACTGCTATCCATCTTAACCCGGCACCATCCCTATGTCATGACTTCGTATAAGAACAATTATACGAAGTTAGTATATCGTAACTGATCCCGTCTGGCTTTTAACGGATTGACGCTCATCGCAGTCAGTCAGTCAGGGCAGGTACAGGTCACACGCTTTATCAATAGCTGAACGTAACTCACTGCGAGTTGTTCAAGTGAAACCACGACGCAAAAAAATGTCTCAAACTAAGGCGCGTTTAAACCAGGGTATGAACGGTTTAATCATTATTTAATTAAATCAGCACATCACGATGCTTTATTTTCCCAGCGCAATAATGAGCAGGAGCATCAAAATAGAGATGTTGAAAAATGGCAGACTACGTTAATTAGTTAGTCAGTTAAATTAATAACTCATAAAAAGGTTCCATATAACACTGCTCACAGGCAATATCCTTTTAAAATTTTTATAGAGTACATAAATTAAACACAACTTCCCGATATTACGTTCATAGTTCTGAACAGGCGACATGTCATTTACGCTACCAAAAGAGACCCAGGCATTAACCCTCAGAACAAAAAACTAAATACCAGCTTATCGCCGATTTAAATACCAGACAGCACTTCCTTTCATCTATCTTGTTCCCCTGCATATCAAAAGCGTCGATAAGTATATGCATCAGCTTTTTAATCGAATAAAGCGGCTAATGTATTTGTCGCAGCAGTCTTATTCTGGCTGATCAGCCGGATTAAAACGTATTAACGAGTTATACACATTTTATGGCGGCGTCTGGAAGAACGCACAGAACGTCGGCTTCACCCAGGGTAAATATGAGGATGTTTTCATGAAAAAAACGTTATTATCGCTGTGCCTTTTAGGTCTTTCCTGCGCCCCTGTTGTTACGCAGGCACAACAGTCTGTGACCTGTGTCAGAGCCTCAGAGCAGGATGTGGCCAACCTTTTTGACGCCTGGAATGACTCTCTGGCAACCGGTGATGCAACAAAAGTCTCTGAATTATATGTCAGCGATGCCGTTTTGCTGCCGACCATTTCAAATCAGGTACGTCTGACCGATCAGGAACGTATCGATTATTTTAAAGATTTCCTGAAAAAAGGGCCGAGCGGTAAAATTGATTCCCGGACTATCAGAATCGGTTGTAATAAAGCGATTGATACCGGCGTTTATACATTTACTTTTAAAGATAACACGCACGTCACAGCACGTTACACCTTCACTTATGTCTGGGATGGTAAGGGCTGGAAAATCTCAACCCATCACTCTTCAGCTATGCCAGAGCCTGTAAGCAAGCCTTAACAGACGCGCTGATGAAAAAAGAGCCAGCGTCATGATGTGATGCTGGCTCTTTTCCCTTTACGCAAAAATAAACGTTCGGGCTTGAAGATAATAATGCCTGACTCATACTTAATAAATGGCAATTAATATCCTTTGCATTTAGCGTGTCTGTTTCCTGTATCACGGACAGTATAAGTGTTATTAAATGGCCAGCGTCAGTTTCTCATCCGAATAAACTGAAATCTGTCGATTTGGTGCTTCCATTGCAGGCTGATCAATTCCCAAACGCAAATATCTGCCCATGAAACAGCGGTTTTATACGCCATTTCCATTGCCTATCTGCCAGATAAAGGTCGGATCGGTACCGTTCACCTCCCAGTCCCCCACGTTACGTAGCTTGTAGATCACCGGATTGTGCGACGACACCGTTCGTGCATTACGCCAGTGCCGGTCGAGTGCCTTGCTGACTCGGGTATCAGATGCACCCAGCGCATTGAAGAATTCTGTTGCCGCACGCGTCACCAGCTCAACGGCCACCACCTGTGCCTGAGCGGACTCTACTTCGGCCAGCACGTTTGCCGCATGAAGCTGTGCCTCATCTGCGCCACTCAGTTGCAGCTCAAATGCCCGCTGCAACGAGTGGGTCGCCCGGTCGACGGCGGCTTCGGCTGCCCATGCCCAGCTACTTATCTGACCAATCACCTGCAACACCTGCACATCCTGCTTCACCTGCGGCGCATTACCGTGGCTGTAAATACGCTTACGCTGCGCCACGCCCTGAGCAGCATCGCGCACCACCGCCCGCCCGATGCCCGCCAGCGTGGCCAGTAAGACATGCTGATAGAATGCCGTCTGATAGCGGAAACGCTCACTGAAATCATAGACATGGGGCAGTTCAACCCGGGCCTGATGAAAGCGCGTCGTACCACTGCCGGTCAGTCGCTGCCCGAAGCCATCCCAGTCATCATCGCGCTCCACCTCATTCTGGTGGGTGTTCACCAGGGCAATCACGTCACGACCGTTATCCGCGCGCTGAGCATAGACATCAATCCAGTCTGCATAGAGCGTGCCGGTGCTATAGAACTTCTCACCGCTGATCCGCCATCCCCCCTCATCGGGAGAAACCTGAGTATTGACTTCACCCAGCTTCACCGCGCCGATCTCGCTCCAGCCGCTGCCCACCAGCTCACCGTCCACAAAGCGGCGGAACCAGCGACGCCGATCCTCACTGGCTGGCTGGTTCAGGCGATCCTCAATAAATGCGAAGTGCGCACGCAGCGCCTGTGGCAGGTTCGAATCTGCCTCAGCCAGTTCGGTCAGCAGAGCAAATAACTGCGGCAGCGAAACCCCAAAGCCGCCTTCTTCTTTAGGGATACGCAGGGTGCCGAAGCGCGCCGCTTTCAGCCAGCTGATCGGCTCATGCAACAGTGTGCGTTCGGTTTCACGGGCACATGCCCCCTCAGCGATGCGGGCGAACAGCGGCCTGAAATGCTGAACCAGTTCGGCAAATTCGGTACGATTTAATTCAGACATGATCCTCTCCTGAGTCGGGTTGTTCATCGATGTCCTGTCGGGTCGGTTCAAAACGAATGATTAACAGGAAAATAATCGGGATAAGGGCGGCCAGCGAGACAATCCAGAACATATTGGTGCCGTAACGCGCCTGCAAAATTGGCAGAATAAACAGCGCCAGCGCGCTGCCCACACCGGAGAGCGAACGACTAAAGCCGACACCGGTGGCGCGTATGTGGGTCGGGTAGGAGAGCGCCGGATAGATCATCAACTGCGCGCCGGGTCCGAATCCCTCTGCAAAGAGCCACAAACCCAGCATCAGCACCGCAAACACCACGCCAGCTGTCGCCTGGGGATGACCAATCAATGCCAGCGAAATCAGCGCGATAAACTGCAGCGCAAATCCGGCGATTGCGACATGCCGTGAGGGAAATTTCCACGCCAGTCGCATCCCCAACAGCCCGCCGGTAAAGGCGAACAACGCATTCAGTCCCAGCGAGGCAGAGATAGTTTCAAATACGCCCGCGCCGAGAAATTGCGCCAGGATAGAGGGCAGGAAGAAAGCGATGGCGGTGTATTCAAATGAAATACAGACGTTCATCACCGCACTGACGACCGTGCGCTCCAGATAAGGCTTCTGAAACAGTACGCGGAAACGCACTTTCGGCTTCGCTTTCACCGCATCGGTTTTCGCGGGCGGCTCCTCATGCGCAACAATGCCGTAAGAGTCACGCAGAATACGCACCGCACCGCTCAGGTCGCCCTGATTCGCCGCCCACAGCGGTGACTCATTCATAAACTTACTGCGCACCGCAATAATCAGTAGCGCCGGTACGGCGCCAAACAGCAGCGAGGCGCGCCACAGCCAGTCGATATGTTCGGCGGGCAGCAGGAAATAGAGTGCAAAAATAATAAAGAAGCAGGCAGACGAAGCGGCATACCACATCGGGCACCAGGCTGCGAGGCGCGATGCTTTATTGCCCTTGCCGGAGAACTTAGAGAATTCTGCCAGATAGGCCATGGCAACCGGCAGATCGATCCCGACGCCGATGCCCATCAGAAAACGGGCACCAATCAACACCCAGACGTTGGGGGCCAGACCTGCCGCAATGGCGGAGACGACAAAAAACAGCATGTCCGCCATAAACACTGAGTAACGGCCATATTTATCGGTCAGCCAGCCGCCGACCAGATTACCCACAATGGTGCCGATCATGATTGACGACGTCACCAGGCCCGTGAGTACCGGGGTTAAACCAAACTCCTTCACCACATCATCAATGCCGTAGGAGAGGGTAGTGAGATCGTAGGCATCAAGAAACACGCCGCCCAGCGCCAGGAAAACAATCCAGCGCGCATAGCTGTTTTTTTCGGTGTTACTGTTGATCAGCCGGGCCACATCACTCACCGATCGAACCGGTTGAGAGTGAGGCGGTGGCGCAGTTAAGGTGTTGTCAATTTCTAATGTACTCATCGTATCCTCGTTATTATATTCAGCAGGTAACGAGGGTTTTATATGAATTACTGGCATAGTTAACAACCAACAAAATCAGATAACTATTATAATTAATTCAATAAGATAGATTTATATTTCGCCCACACCAGACCCCGCATGAAATATAAAATTCATCCGGTAGCGTTCAGCGAAATGTTGTTTTTATACTGCTGAAACGGATGAGGTTTCAGCAGCACATGGCAGACCGGTTCAGCAACGGTTAACAGCAATGACCGGTCCGGTAATGCCTGTCCATCTACCGGCGACAAGACGTACTCTTGTTTCTTTGCACTTTGCTATGCGCCGGTTATTCATGCCGGGCAGCCAGCCGTCTCTGTTATGAAACTTCCACCCTTGCTGCTGGCTGTTCCACATGCGCACTCCGGCGATAACCGGCACCCGGATGCGGCAACGCCAGCCGCGGCCCCTGGCCAAATAACTTTTCACGCAGCGTGCCGGGCTGATACTCCTGCTTGTAGACGCCACGCTTTTGCAGTTCCGGCACCAGCAGTTCCACCACGTCAGTAAAGGTTTCGTGCGTTACGGCGTAGGCGAGGTTAAAACCATCGACGTCTGTCTCTTCGACCCAGCTTTGCAGCTCATCGGCCACCGTTTCGGCGCTGCCCACCAGCAGCGGACCAAATCCGCCAATGCCCACCCAGTCTGCCAGGCCCTGCACCGTCCATTGGCGGTTGGGATCGGCAGTGGAGAATGTCTCAATTGCCGACTGAATCGCATTGGTGTGCAGATGTTTCAGTACCTGATCCGGCTGATACTGCCCGAAATCAATGCCGGTCCAGCCTGAGATCAGCGCCAGCGCGCCTTCGTAACTGACATAGCGTTTGTACTCCTGCCATTTGGCCTGCGCCGCCAGGTCGGTTTCACCCACAATGACTGTCTGCAGGTTGAAGATCAGTATGGAGCGGGGATCGCGTCCCGCTTCAGCGGCTCTCCGGCGAATATCCGTCACGGTTTTCTTCAGCAGAACTTTCGAAGGTGCCGCCACGAACACGCATTCGGCATGCTCCGCCGCAAACGCTTTACCGCGGCTGGAGGCGCCCGCCTGATATAGTACCGGCGTGCGCTGCGGCGAAGGTTCACACAGATGGATGCCGGGCACCTGGAAGAATTTACCCTGATGATTAATCGGATGGATTTTATTCGGGTCGCTGAAAATATGGCGTTCACGATCGCGCAGGACCGCGCCATCTTCCCAGCTTCCCTCCAGCAGCTTATAGATAACCTGCAGATATTCATCGGCATAGTCGTAGCGCGCATCGTGGTCGGTCTGGGCCTGATGTCCGATATTACGCGCACCGCTTTCCAGATAGGAGGTCACAATATTCCAGCCAATGCGGCCTTTGGTCAGATGATCCAGCGTCGAGATCCGTCGCGCAAACGGGTAGGGGTGTTCAAACGACAGTGAGGCGGTCAGGCCAAAGCCCAGATGTTCCGTCACCAGCGCCATTGGCGTGATTAACGCCAGCGGATCGTTTACCGGCACCTGCGTGGCGTGCCGAATCGCGGCCTGGTTATTACCGTTGAGCACGTCGTAGACCCCAAGCACGTCAGCAATAAACAGTCCATCAAACCTGCCACGCTCCAGCAGGCGTGCTAAGTCGGTCCAGTACTCCAGATCTTTGTACTGCCAGGAACGATCCCGGGGATGCGCCCATAAGCCGGGCGATTGATGACCGACACAGTTCATATCGAAAGCATTCAGGCGAATTTCACGTTGCGATGACATAGCGACTCCTGGGCGGATGCGGCAATCGCTTGCCGCCCACCTTTTAGTGATTGTTCCGGTAGGGTGATTCAGTAGATGAGTGAGCCGGGACATCGCTCGCTGATGGGCAGCGGCGTGGTGGAGAGTAGCTGCCGTGCTACGGACTCAGCGTGTTCTGCAACCTGCGGTAATCCCATGAGTTCGCCAAAGCGACCACGCGCGGCAGGCCCGGCCACATAGAGATGAGGATTGGCATCACCCTGCGCATTCAGCGTCTGTGACAGCGCGTTAACCTGGATGCCCAGCGCCAGCGGGTCGGGCTGAATCACGCCGTCGCCGTGGAGCTGGCGCAGCAGCGCGTTGCTTTTAAGCAGTGCGTTGTGCGCTGGCCCGGTGGTGACAATCACTTTATCCACCTCCCGGATTTCTGATTGCGCTCCACGCAGGCGCAGCGTCAGCTGAAGATTGTTTCCCATCGCTTCCGCGCCCATCAGCCGCGCCGCCAGCAGTGACAACTGACCGCTCGCCTGCTGCTGGTTGAGAATCTGGCTTACCTGCGGGGCAATCCGGTAGCGGTGAACATCCCACCAGGGGCGAAGATGGTGCAGAAAACGCTGCTGCTCATGCAGTGAAAGGCTCTGCCAGATACGCTGGCCGTTACGGCGGATATCATCCAGCACCAGCTGCCAGGGCAGATTTAACGCGGCTGCCTGTTTTACCTCCTGACGCACCCGATGTAACCAGCCACGTGCGCTGGCGGGCTGCGGCTGACTGTAATCCAGGGTGTAGCTCTCATCGCTGCCGCTCAGGTTGGCTCGCGGCAGCTGTCCACGGCGTGAGAAGGCGGTAATCTCTCCGCGATGCTGCTGGCGATGCAGCGATGCCACCACATCGGACATGGTCAGGCCTGAACCGATAATCGCTACCCGATCATCAGGTGCGATCTGTGACAACGCGCCATTCTGCCAGGGATTGGCAATCAACCCGCGATGCCCCTGTAAGGGCTTCAGCAGTGCGGGCAGGTCCGGCGGTGGATGGCTGATGGCCAGCGCCACCTGATCGGCCCGGATCTTCTGCCCTGAGGCTGTGGTCACTACACCATCCTGCAGCGCAACCGCGCTATCACGCAGATGACTAAGTTTTACCGGCGAATGCTGCTGCTGATGCACAAACTGCGCATTGACCCAGCGACCAAACTCCCCGCGTTGCGGGTAGACATTGCCGTCACGCCACAACGCGTCCGGGTCGGCCTGAAAGGCGGGCGATGCGCGATAGTCGCGGTCAAATATGCCCTCCTCATCCCCAGCGAGCTGCATTCTGGCCGCTGGCACATTGATGCGGTGGGCCGGATCGGTAGTGCCGTATGCCACACCCTGAGCAAGCTGCGCTCGTGGTTCAATCACCGTCACGTGCAACCCTGCCTGGCCAGCCCGGGCCAGATGGATCGCCAGCGCGGTGCCGGTAAAACCACCGCCGATAATGACTATCTGCTGCTGTGACATAAGCGAACCTTCTCTTCTGTTAACTGGCGCTGGCCTGTTTATCAGGACGACGGTCGCCGCCAATGGTTTCACCAAAAGGACCGGTGTTCACGCTGCGCTGTTTCTTTTCGGCGTTGGCAGCCAGCGGTAACAGCGGCATCACCAGTTCAGCGAAACGGTGCGCCTCTTCAAGGTGCGGATAGCCGGAGAAAATAAAGTTCTCGATCCCCAGCGCCTGATACTCCCGGATGCGATCGGCTACCTGCTGCGGACTCCCCACCAGCGCAGTACCCGCACCGCCGCGCACCAGGCCGACGCCTGCCCAGAGATTGGGGCCAATGCGCAGGCTGTCTCGCGAGCCCTGATGCAGCGCGCTCATCCGCGCCTGTCCGGCTGAGTCCATGCGGGCAAAGATCTTCTGCGCGGCGGCAATGGTCTCTTCATCCAGATGAGAAATCAGCCGATCGGCCGCCGCCCAGGCTTCCTCTTCGGTTTCACGGACAATGACATGCAGCCGGATGCCGTAGGAGAGGCTACGGCCACTCTCCTGCGCCCGCTGACGAACCACCGCCAGTTTTTCCGCTACCTGTTCAACCGGCTCACCCCACGTCAGATAAGTGTCGATCTGATTCGCCGCAACGTCGATAGCGGCATCAGACGAGCCACCAAAATAGAGCGGTGGGCCATTTTCCTGCACCGGCGGAAAGAGAATCTCAGCGCCTTCCACGCGGATATGCTCGCCCGAAAAATCGACCTTCTCGCCTTTCAGCAGGCGGGAGTAGACCTCAAGAAACTCTCTGGTCACCTGATAGCGCTCTTCATGACTCAGAAAGATGCCGTCACCTTTGTTCTCCACCGGATCGCCACCCGTGACCACGTTAATCAATAAACGTCCGCCAGAAAGCCGATCCAGCGTAGCCGCCATACGCGCCGCCAGGCTTGGCGGTTGCAGGCCAGGACGTACGGCTACTAAATAGCGCAGCTTTTTGGTGATCGGTGCCAGTGCAGAGGCGACCAGCCAGGAATCCTCGCAGCTCTTACCGGTCGGGATTAATACACCGTAGTAGCCCAGATTATCTGCCGCCAGCGCAACCTGCTGTAAATAGGGTAAATCGACTGCTCTGCCGCCTTCGGTGGTGCCAAGATAGCGCCCATCGCCATGGGTGGGCAGAAACCAGAAAAGGTTGAGGTTTTCCTGTGTCGCATGACTCATTAGCAGATTCCTTTATAACGATATTTGAATTTAATACATAGGCATAAATTCTTTAGTTATATAGCTTTTAGCAGGATGCGTGCCAGTCTGCTACTTAATATTTATCTCATTAATTCAACGATATATTCATAATTTCGCTTGATGCATATTGCTGCATTTGCGACAGGTAAAGTTACAGCCTGCTGCATTGGCAACAATCCGGTCCGGTTAGCCTCTCGTTTCCGCGTTAGCCACGCGGTATGGTCATGGCTTTCCAGTTAACCCGGTAAATGAGATGCAAATTACCAGCCCTGAGTTGATTGACCCCGCATCGCGCGCCTTTAAAAGCGTGCTGGATCAGCTTGCGCCTACCGACGCGACGGTGCTGATCATTGGTGAAACCGGCACCGGCAAAGAGGTGATGGCGCGCTATCTGCATCATCACAGCGCCCGCAGCAGACAGCCATTTCTGGCGGTCAACTGCGGTGCCCTCACTGAGAGTCTGGCGGAGTCGGAGCTCTTTGGTCATGAGAAAGGGGCATTTACCGGCGCACAGGATCGGCATCGCGGCTGGTTTGAGGCGGCAGAGGGCGGGACGCTGCTGCTGGATGAAGTCGGTGAACTGAGCGCGTCGCTGCAGGTAAAGCTGCTGCGCGTGCTGCAGGAACGCGAGATTACCCGTGTGGGTTCCTCCCGGGCTGTAAAGGTCAATGTGCGGGTCATTGCGGCCACCAACCGCGACCTGGCGGTGGCGATTCGTGAACGGCGCTTCCGGGAAGACCTTTACTACCGGCTGAATGTGGCCAGCGTCACGCTGCCGCCGCTGCGCCAGCGATGCGAAGATATCCCGGTGCTGGCCACTCACTTCCTGCAGCTCTATGCGCGCCGTCTGGGCCGACCTCAGTTACGTCTCAGTGAAGATGCTGTCGCCACGCTGATGGACTACAGCTGGCCGGGCAACATTCGCGAGCTGGAGAACACCCTGCATAATGCCGTCCTGCTCAGCAAAACCTCGCTGGTCACGCCGCAGCAGCTCCGGCTGAATAACCTCACGGGTAGCGAGTTACCACCGGGAGAGGAGGCGCTGGATCAGTTTTTACGGCAGCAGATGCAGCAGAGCGAAACACCGCTCTATCCCCGGGTGATTGAGGCGCTGATAAAGAATGCGCTGGAACTCACTCAGGGCAATCAACTGCAGGCCGCCGCGCTGCTTGGCATCAGTCGTCATACGCTGCGCACCCAACTGGGCCATCTGGGGGTGATTAAACCGCGCCGCACTTCACTGCGTCAGCGCGACACTTCTCTGAATCAGCAGCCCGAACGGGAGCGGGAACTACGCATCGGTTATCAGAAATTTGGCAACCTCGGCATCCTGAAAGCGCGCCAGTCACTGGAACAGCAGCTGGCCGATAGAGGCGTCAGCGTGCTGTGGAGTGAGTTTCCTGCGGGTCCGCAGCTTCTGCATGCGCTGAGCCAACAGGAGATCGATTTCGGCACGACCGGTGAAGTTCCCCCCTTGTTTGCGCAGGCCAGCAACAGCCCGATGGTTTATGTTGCCTGGGAACCCGCTGCGCCGCAGAGCGTGGCACTGCTGGTACCGAACAGCAGCCCGGTTCAGCAGATTGGCGATCTCAGAGGAAAACGCATCGCCGTAAATCGTGGTTCCAACGTTCACTATCTGCTGCTGCAGATTCTGGATGAAGCGGGTTTAGGGCTGGATGATGTGCGCATCGTCTATGCACCGCCCAAATATCCGCTGACGCCCAGCGATCTCAACGCAGTGGATGCCTGGATGATGTGGGATCCGCTGCTCAGCGATGCAGAGAACAGCGGACAGTTCAGGGTGATCGCTGATGGCACCGGCCGGGTCAATAATCATCAGTTTTACCTTGCCGAACGCGGGTTCGCCGCGCAGTCGGGCGATCTGCTGCAGGTTCTGCTCACCGCGCTGGAGCAGACTGGCCGCTACATCGATGCACACCGTGCTGAAGCCGCTGCGTTGCTCTCAACCGAACTCGGGATATCAGCGCCTTCACTGATGCATGCCTTAGCGCGGCGCAGCCACCAGACCCAGCGCATGAACTTAGCCATCATTCGGGAACAGCAGACCATCGCTGACCGCTTCTATGCACTGGGGCTATTGAGTCGCGCCATTCGGGTACGTGAGTCGGTCTGGCATCCATAGCGTTTTTTTCGCTAAGCATCGAACATTTGATCGCTAAGCGCTTCAACCTGCGTTTGTTATGTTGCGCTGACAACAACCAGACTCAGGAATGAGAGATGAAAAGAGTTTTGCTTAGCGCATTGATTATTGCCGCCCAGGCGGGATTAGCGTTCAACACCCAGGCAGCAGCAGAGAAACCCGAAACAGTTAACATTGGTTTTCAGAAAGCCAATATCTTTGCCCTGTTGAAATATCGCGGCACGCTGGATCAGGAATTTAAAAAACAGGGGATTGCGGTTCACTGGATTGAGTTCCCGGCCGGGCCGCAGATGCTGGAAGGCCTGAACATCGGCAGTATCGATCTGGCCGCAACCGGCGACGCGCCACCGACTTTTGCTCAGGCCGCACAGGCCGATCTGGTTTATCTGGCACATTCTCCCGCCAACCCCAAAACTGAGGCGATTGTGGTGCCCGCCGACTCCCCCATTAAAAGCGTGGCGGATCTCAAAGGCAAACGCGTGGCGCTGAATAAAGGCTCTGACGTTAACTATCTGCTGGTCACTGCGCTGGAACAGGCGGGGCTGAGCTATAAAGACATTACACCGGTCTATCTGCCACCCGCGGATGCGCGTGCCGCTTTCCAGCGCGGTGCAGTGGATGCCTGGGTAATCTGGGATCCTTACTACGCAGAAGTTGAAACCAACGCCCACGCGCGGCTGATTAAAAATGCCGAAGGCCTGGTGCCACACTACACCTTCTATCTTGCCAGCCGTAAGTTTGCGGAAACCTGGCCGCAAATCGCCAGCCAGGTGGTGGATGAGCTTGGGTCGCTAAGTACCTGGGCCAATCAACATCAGGAAGAGGCGGCAAAAATCATGTCCACCTCAACCGGTCTGCCGCAGCCGATCTGGCAACGGGCGCTGGCAAGGATGCCGTTCGGGGCTGAGCGGATGACACCTGAAGTCTTCACGCAGCAGCAGGCTCTGGCCGATAAGTTTACCCAGATTGGTCTGTTACCAGTGAAGGTCGATATCCGCAGTGCAACCTGGTCGCTGGATAAGAAATAGGGGGAGGCGGGCGGCGGCTGATTAGCGGAACCTTCGCCTGACGGCTGATAACGTCATCGCCTGGAGTTAATCAAGTGCAGGCGGATTAGCGTGACGTGTTATCCGCGCTTCAGCCTGGGCAGATAAGGTCCTGTCACCGACGTTCAGCTCATCCTCGCTGAAAACGGTTTAAAGTCCTGATGGTGCTGTAAGAAAGATGCCCTTCACGTTAGTAAAGGGCATCGATTAACCTGTATTAAGAACATATTTCCTGAGGCTCCGAAAAAAATCATCTATTTCAGTCTGTATTTCAGACAGATAGCTTCGTTACTTCGCTATTTTTTCTTGTATACATCAGCGGTACCTTTAATTTTGTTATTCGTATTGGCTGAGGTCAGCACGAACACATCGCCGCCTTTTTTATCGGCCATTTCTGATAGCTCCGCTTTTGCATCTGAAGGGCTGGTCTCACCTGATGTTGAGATATCGCCTATCTTTTCATACTGATCCTTCACTTTCATAAAATCATTCTTTGACATCATTTCGGCAGCAAATGAGCCAAACGATAAAGAGCAAATAACCACACCAAAAATTAATTTTTTCATATGCGTATCCTCGGAATGTTATAAAAGACGATTAGAATTCGTAACTACATTTAAAACATAGCATATTCAATGCAAACAGCTATTTCAAAAGCTTATTTACGATCCTGTTTTGTGATAACCGATCAGTAATTTAATTAACCACCCATCGTGTTTTCAGGGTGATTTCAAATCAGGGCTTATTACAAAGTCAGGCCGCTCATAACTGTTCTGATTAACTTCTTCTGAAAGGGGGCAAACGGTTAATCGATGGAAAGTTAAGGATATATTTATCATCATCAGTGATCCAGGTAGAGGTAATGCACCCAGCTGGTCATTCTCAGCAAAATTTTACGCATGACCGAAACATGCGTGAAGTGGTCAGAATAGACCGCAACCTGCGCAAATATGCCGTCTGGCAATGCATCAACGTCCTGATTTGGGTTTAATTCAATTATAGCTAATACGCCGTCAGAACCTGAAGCAAGGCTCAGTGATTGCACCGTTCCCTGTGCCTGATAAGCTCCGCCTGGAACCACTGGCAAAACTCTGAGCAGTTTTCCTGAGAATACCTGTCCCGGAAGGGCATTAAAAACGACCTCTGCTTCATCTCCCGCCGTGAGGCGAAGCAGGGAATTTTGTCTGAACTGAGCAATGATCTGACGTTTTTGTACAGGAATGAATATCATGACCGGGCGCAGCGGCAGGGCGGCTGCGTAGCTTCCGGGACGGATTAAGACCTGAGTGACATAACCATCACTGGGTGCGCGAACAACCGTCTGATCCAGGTTATACCGGGCTTCTGCTAATTGCGCGCGCAGACTGGCTATCTGGGATTGTTCTCCTCCCGATACACTGTTCAACTGGCTTCTGAGCTGCTCCTGTTCCGCCAGAGAACCTTTTACCAGGGCATCCTGCGCCAGAAATACCTGTCTGGCATTATCAATATCACGTTCGGAGAATGGATTGACTTTTGCCTTACTGCCTTTGAGATAGCGTTGATAGTCCAGAAATAATCTATCCCGCTCAGCAGATACATGGGTTGTGTAGGCAACGGCTTCGCTTAATTGTCCTTTCATCGCTTCAATATTGTTAATAGCGGTGCTCAGGTCGGCTTGTAATCTTTCGACGCGGACCTTATAACGTGTCTGATCCAGGGTGAAGAGCATTTCTCCCTTTTTAATAAGCACTTCTTTTTTATCAGTAACTTCATTTACGACGCCGGTCACTTGTGGGGTAACAGGAATCGCGACAACCGCTTTTTGTGCCAGTGACGTATAGGGATGGTTATAATTCATTAGCAGAATTAGCGCGCTGACCAGAAAAACGCCACCGAGGGCCGCTGTTGGCACTGTCCATTTATTGACGGGTATGCGAAATATTTTAAAAACAGCCCAGGCTATCGCAACGTAGCTTAAAATAATGAGCAGATCCATATCATCGCTCCGGTCGCAGCGGTTTCGAATCAGCCTGTAAACGCTCCAGTTCTGCTACGCGCTGCTGCAGTTCCAGTAATGAAGTGTATTGACTCTGCATCCCCCAGCCGCGCTCAGGACGATAAAGAGTGGCCCAGATCCACAGGAAAGGCCATATGACATGCAGTGTAAACAAACTTACCCAACCTGCGACGTGAATGGCATCGGCATGAGGATGATTACGGGACTTTGCGATTAAATAGGGAATATCATGAAGAACGATAATTCCATAAAAAATAATTATGAAAACGAAGATCAGCATACCCAAAGCAAAATAGTTAAGGAACATAGGTGCCTCTGCTAAATTGGAATGCGAAGTAAAAATTGATCGGCTGCAAGAATATTTCAATTCGTAAAAGAGTTAACCTGACACACCTTGTTGACAGACGCAATACCAGAAAATCATGCTGTGCTCAGGGATTTGAGGCACTCCAGCAATGACGGGGATAAACAATCCTGTTCATTAGTGATGATTTTAGTGGATTTATTACACTTTAAACGCAGGATCATTCCACTTTATTTTGAGTCGCTAACCTCCATGATGTTGGTAACTGATTGATTTGATTTTATTAAAATAACATGACACATTGATCACAGATTTGTATTTTTTAAGCTTTATTTAAAAAAATATCTTTATACTTATTAACCCTCCTGTTCCGAAGTTATTACATACTATCCGATCCATTATTTACTGGAAAATAATGGATCTCCGTTTGATAGTAGATTTTATGATCCTGACTTATCGAAATTTAACGCTTAATGATGAGATTAACTATCATGGCCTCAGGAAAGACGAGCGAATACATAGCTCTGGGATCGAATCCTTCTTCAACAGAACGCCCTGAAAAGTTCAGGTTACTCTGTTCTTACACGAGTCCATACTTTGTCGGATAAGCCGGATAGTGCTCATGTAAACCCCAACAAAAGATGGTCTTCTGTCTGGATCATTCCCTTTGTCACGCTGCTCATCGGTGCCTTTTTATTGTATTACCATAAAAGCCAGCAGGGACCTCTGGTGATTCTGATGACCGAAAACGCACAGGAGATTAAGGCAGGTAAAACCGTAATAAAAAACCGCAACATTGATGTGGGTGTCGTTGAAAGTACCGAGCTTACTGACGATCTTAAGCACGTCGAGATCAAGGTTCGCATGCACACTGGTATGCAAAAACTATTGAACGGCAATAGCGCTTTTTGGGTGGTCAGGCCTGAAATTGGATTCGAGGGGATAACGGGCTTAAGTACCTTGTTCTCAGGCGCCTATATAGCCTTACAGCCAGGTTCTCCGGGGCCAGCGCCGGAACGCTATCGGCTGTCAGATGCGCCTCCCCAGGCCTCACCGAATGCAAACGGGATCAGAATCACGCTTAATAGTCGTGAAGCGGGGCAACTCATGCCGGGCTACCCGGTTCTGTTTCGCGGCCTGCGTGTCGGGTCAGTCGAGAACAGCCGGTTTGATATGGAAAAAAGGATGATGCGTTATCAGGTTTTTATCGCTTCGCCCTTTGATCAGCTTGTCACCTCAAACGTTCGTTTCTGGAAGAATAGTGGGATTGCTGTAGATTTATCCTCATCCGGGATGCGCGTGGAGATGGGGTCCATCACCACATTATTAAGTGGCGGGGTCAGTTTTGACCTGCCTGAAGGCGTGGCCCTGGGCCAGCCGGTTAAGGGCGTAGCAACTTATACTCTTTATGACGATCTGCGAAGCATCGCGAATTCTCGTTATACCGAACACCTCGACTTCGTGATGTTCTTTTCCGATTCTGTTCGCGGACTTCAGGCAGGCGCGCCTGTCGAGTTTCGTGGAATACGCCTGGGGACGGTTGCTCAGGTTCCTTTTAACTCGCCAGAGATAACCCAGAATTTTCGCAGCCATTATGAGGTTCCCGTACTGATTCACATTGAACCCCAGAGATTCATGAGCGGTATGAGGGAAGACTTTGACCTGGAGAAAAAGCTACAGCTGGGTAAAAAACAGGGGTTAAGAGGCTCCCTGAAAACAGGCAGTCTGCTTTCCGGTTCGCTGTTTATCGACTTAGACTATTATGCAAATGTTGCACCCGACAAAGGACCGGATATCGTCGCGGGTTACAAAGTCATCCCCACAACGCCTGGTGGTTTAAACCAGATACAGCAAAAGATTGTGGCTATAGTGGATAAGATGAACAGCCTTCCGCTTCGGCCACTGATTTCAGTTGCGACCGGTACGCTAAAACAAAGTCAGCGCACCATGACAGAAATACAAAAATCGCTCAGGCATATTGATGGATTTATCAGCAGCCCTGCAATGAAAACACTGTCTGAGGATATGCAGCAAAGCCTGCAACAGCTCAGCCGCAGCATAAAAGGTATTCAGCCTGGATCGCCCGTATATCAAAAATTGACGGGGGATATGCAGCGTCTGGACCTTGTGCTCAGAGAATTGCAGCCGCTTCTCAAGACCTTAGATAATAAAAGCAACGCGCTAATTATTCAGGATACTGCAACTGACGATCCTGTTCCTGTCGGCGCGAAAAAGAGAAATGAAAAATAACCCCATCTTCCGGCATTTCAAATGGCTCATTCAGCCTTTGCAGTTCATCAAACATAGCCATTTGTATCTACCGAAAGAGACTGGTTATCAGGTCTTGAGGCTGCTACTATAAAGACCTGTTAAGCAGTCCTGGAGGCTCTATGCCAAACATTATTTTAAGCGATACCAGCGCCAGCGTAAGCGAACTGAAGAAAAACCCGATGGCCACGGTTAATGCAGGTGACGGTTATCCTGTCGCCATTCTTAACCGCAACCAGCCTGCATTCTATTGCGTCCCGGCTGAGCTTTATGAACAGATGCTTGATGCCCTTGACGATCAGGAACTGGTTAAGCTGGTCAGTGAACGCAGCGGCCAGCGTCTGCTTGATGTCGATTTGGATGCGCTTTTGTGAGTTATACCGTCAAATTCAGGGAAGAGGCATTTAAAGAATGGCAGAAGCTGGACAAATCTCTCCAGCAGCAGTTTGCCAAAAAACTGAAGAAATGTTGTGACAATCCCCATATTCCTTCTGCCAGACTACGTGGGATTAAAGACTGCTATAAAATCAAACTCAGAGCGTCCGGGTTTCGCCTGGTTTATCAGGTAATAGACGACCAGCTGGTGATTGCCGTTGTTGCTGTGGGTAAACGCGAGCGCAGCGATGTTTATCATCTTGCCAGTGAAAGGATGCGGTAGGGAGGGAGGGCTGTGTCCGATGAGTATTGACGTAATTCAAGCGATATTGATAATCAGACATCTTATTTAACATAATTAGTATTATGCGCACTTCTGCAGATGGCCAATTTGGTAGTGTCACTTGATAGCAGAGACGTCAAGCTATCAGCGTCAGATGGGAAGGGATGAAGACGGTCAGGTGAAAGGGTATAGCCGGTGCATCAGCACCGGGTTTATCCTGCCCCGAAGGGGCTACCGTCCTGGCAGTTCGCGCGATGCAAAAAGGCAGCTCAAGCTTCCTCTGGTTCGCTTATCTCAATACTGGTTATGTGCAGTCCGGCATGTGACATCATGCTGACCAGCTTATCAATTGAAAAGCAGTTGATCCGACCTCCTGCCAGCTCGGACACTCTGGGCTGTGAAACGCCCAGCGCAGCAGCAGCAGTGGCCTGATTCAGGCCATTACGTTTAATCCAGCTATTCAGGCGGCCTACTAACTCGGCGCGGAGTTTCATATTTTCCGCCTGCTCTGGCGTTTCGCTAAGAGCGTCCCACACATTATCAAAAGTCTGAATATTCATTTTTTACGCTCCTCAACCAATCGGCGATAACGATTTCGGGCAAGTTCTACGTCACTCTGGCTGGTCTTTTGTGTCTTTTTCTGGAAACAGTGCAGCACATACACGGCTTCTTCAAATTTGGCGACATACATGATCCGGAAAATGCCGTCATTACCCCGGATTCGGATTTCACGTGCTCCCTGACCTACCGTAGCAAAATGCTTCCAGTCGTCCGGCTCCAGTCCCTGCTGGATCAGGTCAAACTGATACCCTGATGCGGTCCGGGCCTCTTCCGGGAAAGCCCGTAGATCCTCAAGACTGCTGTCAATAAAACTGATTTTCTTACGCATCATCACCTCATTATACGAAATTTCGTATATTGTGCAATTTCTGCATTACTCATGCACCCCATACAAACCCGTAACCACTGCTTCCCTACCATGTAGTTTCCTGCTGTTTTGTCCATGGCCTACATTGCTCTGATAAAATCCAGCATCGCCTTGATCCGGCGCTGGCTTTTGAGACGTTCTTCAAAATCGTTGAGATAGTAAGCCGGTGTATAGCGCACCCGGTTAAACTCCAGCGTCAGCGTATTACCGGTGACAACCTCGGCTGCAATGCCCAGCAGGGAAAGCTGTATAAACGCCATATCCACCGTGACAGGATCAATATCAAATCAACTGACGGACATCTGAACTGATGGATTAAATCCGGCTTCAATCAGGCAATCTGCATAAGGTAGCATCGGTCATGTGGGTGTAATTAAGCAGGCGGAAGTAACGCACACCGATACAGGCATAAATGTCCGTTATCCCGCCGCAGTACATTTCTGCAAACATGAACGTTTCACAGTCCCCGTTCTCATTGCATGCCTGTTTCAGCGGATAGAGTCTCTCCAGCGCATCAGTAAGCGATGAAGGAGATGGGCAAGCCCGTCTCAGAGTGCATGATGGTGGCTGCGCATGGCTGGGATGTGGGTGGAGCAAAACGTGCAGGCATGAAAACTGCATTTGTTACCCGCAAAGGGCAGGCACTGTATCCGCTGGCGCCTGTGCCTGATCTGATCGTCAGCGATATTGGCGAGCTGGCTGCAAAGATAAAACCGCTTTGCTGACCCGCCGTTTACCGCAAATACTTTAATGCCGCGAGAGTTACTCGCTGCCCAAAAACGCTAATAAAAGGCGTAGTTGATGCGAAAACACTAACAATATTCTTAAATCAGGGCTTAACCACGATACACAGCAGGCCGATGACAATAATCACTACGCCCGCCAGGCTGTGCCAGCTGAACGCCTCATGGAATACTGGCAGACAGACAGCCACCAGCCACACCAGCACATAACTGAGGCTGAGCAGCGGATAGACCCGGTTCAGCGGAAAATAGCGCAGCGCCCGAATCCAGCAGAGCATGGAGACACCATAAGCGCCCAGCCCGGCCAATAGCAGCAAGGCGGGCAACAGGGCAACAGCAGGCAGCGACGTTATGCTGCTGACATCGGGCAGTCGCGGCATCGCCCAGCGCATCATCAGCTGTGCCGCTGAGACCAGCAGCACGCTGCATGCGACCCATCCATACCCTTTCATAGCTGGCTCGCCATCAGCGCCACACCCGTCACCACCAGTAGCGTGCCGGCGATCTGGCGCAGCGTCAGGCGCTCGCGCCATAGGATGCGTCCTGCCAGCGCAACGAAAATGAAGTTAAGGCTCAGCATCGGATAGGCCTGGCTGACAGGCACCCGCTGCAGCACCAGCAGCCAGAGAAGCATCGCGACACCCAGCAACAGCACGCTCACCCCAATCCAGCTTAAGCGGACCCGGCGCGATGCCGCGTGGGTCGCCTGTTTCTGGCACAGTTGCGCGCTGCAACTGAGCAGACTGACCAGTACAATCAGCAGCAGCATCACTTCATCTGACTGTAATAGAGGCAGACCAGCCTGCCCTGGCGATAGACGGCGTCCGGCACCGGAACATCCTCGCCGATATCACTGTGTACTGAATCAACCAGCAACAGCAGTGATACGCTTCCCGTACGGCGATGATCGGCAAGCCAGCCGCCGAAGTCCGCCTGAGAGACAAAGCGGGATTGCGCATCAGGGTAGCCCAGCCCATATTCCAGCTCGCCTTTGGTGTCATAGAAGCCGATATCGCTACGTTGCAGATGCCAGGCTGCGGCAGATGCCACGCCGGGATTGTCCGCCAGGATAAAGTGACTTGAGGCCAGACGCTGGCTAATCGTCGAGACAAAGCGCTGCGGCTGTTTGGCGTCGCGGATTTTATCCGGGATTGCCGTGCCAATAAACAGGGCGACGCCCAGCGGGCAAAGCGCGGCCGCCAGCCAGCGGCGCTGTGCAGAGCGGCAGCTATATGCGCCCACCAGCCCCCAGATGAGAAATGCCAGTGCCCCCAGCGCAAGCTTCAGCATCTCGTGCGTGGCGAACAGCGGATGATGCGTCACACTCCAGGGAGCGAGCACCAGCACGACCGTTGCCAGGGTAATGATGCCGAAAATCAGGTTGAGCCAGCCATTGACTGTTAATGCGCGCCCTGCCCGCTGTGCGGCGTTCAGGCCATAGTGCGCCATCAGCAGCGACAGCGGCACAAAACAGGGGAGGATATAGGTTGGCAGCTTGCCTTTTGCCAGGCTGAAAAACAGCAGCGGCATCACCGTCCAGCTCAGCAGATAGAACGCGCCGGGATGCTGCTGACGCTCGCGCCAGCCGGTCATCAATGCGCCCGGTAACAGCGCCAGCCACGGCAACGTTCCCAGCAGCAGAACCGGCAGGTAATACCAGAAAGGCGCTTTGTGCTGGGCATTGTCCTCGGCAAAGCGCTGAATATGCTCAACCCAGAAGAAGTAGTGCCAGAAATCCGGTGCCTGATGATAGATCGCCAGCGCCCAGGGTGCGCTGATCGCCGCGGCTGAGAGCAGCGCCAGCGGACCGAAGCAGAGCAGTTCGCGCAGTCGCTGCCGCCAGATCGTCCAAGGCAGAATCGCCAGCACAGGCACTGCCAGCGCCAGAAAGCCTTTGGTCATAAACCCCATGCCGCAGGCGAGACCCAGCAGCAGATAGCCGCCCGCCCGCCCGTCGCGTCCGCTGGCCTCCGTCGCCAGCCAGAAGCTGCACATCGCGGCCGCCAGCCAGAGCATCAGCATCGGATCGAGCACCGCATAGGTGCCAACGCCATAGACCAGCAGCGAACTGAGGAAAATAATCGTGCCGACGGCAGCCGTGCGTGCCGAACCAAACAGCCGCCTGCCGAGCCAGTAGATCAGCACGGCGGTCATCGCCGTGGAGAATATCGATCCCGCCCGCACGCCAAAGTTGTTGTGGCCAAACAGCCACTGACCCAGCGAGTTGACCCAGTAACCCGCAATCGGTTTTTCAAAATAGCGCAGACCGAAGAAGTGTGGCGTCACCCAGTTACCGGTTGCCAGCATCTCCCGGCTGATCTCCGCATAACGGGTCTCATCCGGCTGCCAGAGATCGCGGAACATCGGCGGAAGCAGGTAATAGAGAATAAAAAAGCTGAAAAAAAGTAGCCACTTCGTGTTGTTACGTATCCGCACTAGTTCGCCTCTTCAGTCAGTTTCTGGCAGCCCAGCCACCCTTCCCGTCCGGGGATTTCGCCTCTGACCACCCTGCCCACCGGCAAGGTACTTAGATCGTCGGGCAGCAGCTCGCTTAACGGACAGAACTGAATGCCGTGACGGGCCGCAGCAGCCAGCAGCTGGTCAAAGTCCGGGTAGCCGATAATCCCTTCGACTTCGGCATGCACGGTGTAGACCGCCCCATCATCAGAAGAGAGCATTTTCGCCAGAATGTAGTCGTTATAGCCTTCTGCGCTGACCTCGCGGCCAACCACTTCATCCCATGTGGGCAACGTCACCGGAATCTGTACGGTACCGATCTGTCCATCCGGCAGCATGGGCCGGAACGGGCCGCTGCCGCGACAGTCGCTGTTGTAGTGAAAGCCAAAGTCCTGTTTGGCGGCGATCACCCGGCCATCGGCTCGCCAGCCCGCGGCGGCCGAACAGCTGACAGGATGACCGAGTATCTCACTCAGCGTTTCGGTGCCGCGTGCTATCTGCTCAACCAGCTTATCCTGCGGCCAGACGCCGGCCCAGGTCTGCCAGGCAAAGTGGTCCCAGGCGTGCAGACCGACTTCGTGCTGACGAGTGGCGTCCTGCATGATGTGCCGCAATCTCCGTCCCATCTGCTTTCCCGGCCAGGCCGTTCCGGCGAGCAGGATGTCCCAGCCATAGAGCGACGCGGCACGGGAGCGCAGCATCTTCATAAGAAACGCCGGTTTCACCAGCCGCCAGAGATGGCGGCCCATGTTGTCTGGTCCCACGCTGAAGAAAAAGCTGCCCCGCACCGCATGACGCCGGAACAGCTCAAGCAGCGCCGGCACGCCCTGCTTCGTGCCGCGCCAGGTATCTACGTCAATCCGCAGACCGATCTTCTTCATCACTTATCAGCCTGTGGCTCAACGGTGCGCAGGAAGAAGTCGAGCGTGTTGTCGATAGTGACATCCATCGTCACGGTCGGTGTCCAGCCGAGCAGGCGACGCGCATTGCGGATAGCCGGTTTACGGTGTTCCACATCCTGATAGCCTTTGCCGTAGTAGCTGCTGCTTTCTACTTCGCGGAAACCGGCAAACGGCGGGAACTGACTGCGCAGCGGATGACTTTCAAAGCTGGCCAGCAGCTGCTCGGCCAGCTCTTTGATACTGGCTTCGTTGTCCGGATTACCGATATTGATGATCTGACCATCACAATTCAGCTGTTTGTTTTCGATAATGCGGAATAGCGCCTCAACGCCATCCTGAATATCGGTAAAGCAGCGCTTCTGTTTGCCGCCGTCAATCAGCTTAATGGGCGAGCCTTCTACCAGGTTAAGAATGAGCTGGGTTATCGCGCGGGAACTGCCGATGCGCGCTGCATTAAGGTTATCCAGACGCGGTCCCATCCAGTTGAACGGACGGAACAGGGTAAAACGCAGCCCCTCTTTTTCGCCGTAGGCCCAGATAACGCGGTCCAGCAGCTGTTTGGATACCGAGTAGATCCAGCGCTGTTTGTTGATCGGCCCGACGACCAGATTAGAGCAATCCTCATCGAAGCTGGCATCGGTACACATGCCGTAAACTTCTGAAGTGGATGGGAAAATGATGCGCTTCTGATACTTCACACAGTCGCGAATGATTTTCAGGTTCTCTTCGAAATCGAGTTCAAACACGCGCAGTGGATTGCGGGTGTACTCAATTGGCGTGGCGATGGCAACCAGCGGCAGGATGACGTCGCATTTTTTGATGTGATACTCAATCCATTCGGAATGGATGGCGATATCCCCTTCGACGAAATGGAAGCGCGGATGATCCAGGAAGCGGCTGATCGCGTCTGAACTGATATCCAGGCCATAGACCTCGAAATGCTCATCCTGTAACAAACGCTCAGTGAGATGATTACCGATAAAGCCGTTAACGCCAAGGATCAGCACGCGGGTACGACGTTGCAGCGCCGACTGCGGTTTTGAATAGAGCAGTGCGCCAGGGACGATGCCCAGACTCTGCGCCAGCTGGCTGCCATTCATGTAAACGCCATGCTCGGACTGGCCGGTCTGGATTTCCAGCGCGCCTTCGCCACAGGCGATCAGGAAGGGCTGCTTAGAGAGTACCGTCCCTGGCTTTGCCTGATGCTGCTGCGGATGAACCCGGCTCTTCCAGACGATAAATTTAACCGAACCGGCAAAGGCGAATGCGCCAGGCCAGGGATCGGTAACCGCTCTGACCAGATTGTGAATCGTCTGAGCAGGCTGATTCCAGTCAATGCGGCCATCCTCAGCCGTGCGGCGGTCAACCCGGGTCGCCTGACGCTCATCCTGTGGCCATTCACTCACCTCACCCTCGCGCAGACGAGGTAAAACGTCGCCGAGCAACTGCTCTGCAGCCTGGGTCAGTTTACGATGCAGCGTCAGCGCGTTGTCCTGATCCTCAATAGCGACCTTCTGCTGCGCCAGAATATTACCGGCATCCGCGCGCTTCACCATGCGATGTAGCGTAACGCCCGTTTCAGTTTCGCCGTTGACCAGCGCCCAGTTCAGCGGTGCCCGGCCGCGATATTTTGGCAGCAGCGAGCCGTGCAGGTTAAAAGCACCCTTTTGAGCGCATTGCAGGATCTCATCGCTCAGCAGATGGCGATAGTAGAAAGAGAAGATCATCTCTGGTGCCATGGTGCGGATGCGGTCAAGCCAGATCGGGTGATTCGCCTCGTCAGGTGCATAGACCGGAATGCCATGCTCTGCCGCCAGACGGGCGACTGAGCCGAAAAAGTGGTTTTCGGTCGCCACATCGTTGTGAGTAAAAATGGCGGTGATCTCATAGCCTGTACTCAGCAGCGCATTGATGCCGACACAGCCCATGTCGTGATAGGCGAAAACAACGGTCTTCATGATTGAATATCCTGTACTGAAGGCTCTTCTGGAGCGTGAACAATGCGTTGAACGAAATAGCGCGGACGCGCCCGAACGTCGTTGTAAATGCGCCCGATGTACTCCCCGAGCAGTCCCATACCCACAAACTGGGCGCCGATAAACATGAACAGCACGGCGAACAACACGAAGACGCCGTCACCCGCCCAGGCCGCACCAAAAAAGAGTCGCAACACGATCAACACCAAAGAGAAGGCGAAGCCGGAGAGCGCAATCAGGCTGCCGACAACGCTGAGCAATCGCAGCGGCGTGGTGGTCAGACAGGTCACCAGGTCATACATGAGGTTAATCAGGCGCATAAAGCTGTATTTCGAATCGCCAAAAGCGCGCTCGGCATGGATCACCGGCAGCTCAATGGTGTGTCGGGCAAAGGTGTTGGCCAGGATCGGAATAAAAGTGCTGCGTTCGTGGCAGTTGAGCATCGCCTCGACGATGTGGCGACGATAGGCGCGCAGCATGCAGCCGTAATCGCCCATCGCCTTACCGGTGACCCGCTGAATCAGCCGGTTGAGCGTGCGCGAGGCTTTACGACGGAACCAGCTGTCCTGGCGCTGCTGACGGACGGTACCCACTACGTCATAACCCTGACGTGCGGCGTCTACCAGCCGCGGGATCTCTTCCGGCGGGTTCTGCAGATCGGCATCCAGCGTAATAATCAGATCGCCACGAACCTGGCTGAATCCGGCCATGATGGCGGAATGCTGACCGTAGTTGCGGTTGAGCAGCACGCCGGTTATCCGGCTGCCGGGAACGGTGGCGGCCTGTTCAATCAGTTCGGCAGAACGATCGCTGCTGCCGTCATCCACCAGCAGAATTTCATACTCAATCTTAATTGAGTCACAGGCGGCGCAGGTGCGCTGAAGCAGCTCCGGCAGACTCTCCTGCTCGTTATAGACCGGGATGACCACGGAGAGCATGTTGATCGGTTTGATATCGCGCATCTCAGGCTCCGGCAATGTCATGTAAAGCCTGAATCACACGTTCGACATCCTGATCCGTCATTGACGGAAACAGTGGAATCGAACACATCTGCTGGCTGTTAAGTTCACTGGCGGGAAGACGTAAATCGGGATAGTGCTCGCGATAATATTTATGGGTATGCGCCGCACGGAAATGCAATCCGCTGCCGATATCCCGCGTCTTCAGTGCCTGCATAAAGGCATCGCGCGACAGACCGCAGCGCTGTTCATCAATGCGAATAATAAACAGGTGCCACGCATGCTGATGTGGCCAGTCGGGCAGTGACAGCGGCGTGAACGGCAGCGTGCGCAGCGCTTCAAGATAGCGTTCAGCAATCTCACGGCGGCGGGCAATAAAGCCCGGCAGTTTCTGTAACTGCACCAGCGCAATCGCCGCGCTGATATCGGGCAGATTGTATTTAAAGCCCGGCATCATGACTTCCGCCTGCGGCAGACGCCCCTGGGTCTGACGATCAAACGCATCTACTGCCAGGCCATGAAACTTCAGGCTGCGTATACGATCGGCGAGAGTGGCGTCATCGGTCACCACCAGGCCCCCTTCCGCGCAGGTGATATTCTTGATGGCGTGGAAAGAGAAAATCGCCGTGCCGCGATGCCCGACCGGTTTTTGGCAATAAGTGGTGCCCACCGCGTGAGCCGCATCTTCAATGATGGCGATGCCATTCTGTTGAGCCAGTTGATAGATTGGCGCGAGATCGGCAGGTGCACCAGCGTAATGCACCGGAATAATGGCGCGGGTGCGGGACGTAATCGCCTGCGCTATCCGGTCCGGCGTGACCATCAGGTTGTCGGGATCCACATCAATCATCACCGGCGTGGCACCCAGAAGCGTGATCAGGTTCAGGGTAGAGACCCAGGTCATGGACGGCGTGATCACCTCATCGCCAGGCCCGATCCCCATCGCCATCAGCGTGACATGCATTCCGGCAGTGGCAGAGCTTACTGCAATGGCGTGCTGGTTGCCGGTCATCTGAACAAAGGTCTGCTCCAGTTCGGCGCATTTTGCCCCGGTCGTTATCCAGCCAGAGTCAAATACCGCTTTAACAGCAGCCAGCTCTTCATCACCGAATGAAGGCCGGGAAAATGGCAAAAAATCCATGCTAAAACTCCTGCAGATCAAACCCATAAGCTGTCGCGCGTTGTTAATCAGGCACAACGCCGGAAAATAATTGAAATAGCGAATGACTCACAGTCGGCCAGGGTGTTATCGACACCACGCTTTCCCGTTCTGGAATTAAGGTTACCGGACTGCTAATACAAACTACCGTATGAAAGTTAACTGAACATTAAATGAAGAGTGTGAATTGAAATAAAATAAAGGGAGAGCAAGTTAAGGATTTCAGAAAAAGTTCACTATTAAATGGCTAATAATAGGCCTGGCCTCAACTCTTTTTGATTTATTGATATTTTGTTTAAAAACAGCAGGCTCTGTCAGTCACCAGAGCAGGGTTCAGCTCATCCTGATGAAGTCACTTCTGGAGAGAAAAATTAACACGCTGATATTGCTGGGCTAAATTCAGCCTGCTACTCACAGTATCACATCGAAAAAAATAGCGATCCGCTCATATCAGGAGAATCACAGATTAATAAAGCCGTCTTAATGTATTCTTAATATTTTTCGTTATTAATTTTCTGCCCTTGCAATAATCATTACACTTTGGTGATTCTCAGGTGACAGTCAGTTAATATCTGTCAGATTATCTGTGCCTGTAAGGTAAAAACAGTGCTAAAAAAAGTGAATAGGATCGCGGTTTCAGGCGTTAACGTTGGGTCTGCCTAAAAAAGAGAAAATAGTGATGATGCGTGCCGCCTGTTTATGCACTCTGTTAGCCCTGCTCAGCCCGGTGCTTTACGCCGCGCCGGTAACCTATGCCATTACCCCCGATAAAACGTCGATAGGCCTTTCATGGCGCGCCTTTGGTCACCAATTTTCGCAGGCCAGACTGCAGGGTGTGAGCGGCACGGTGACACTCAACCCTGATGAAGACCGTGACGATCGTATTGAAGTGACTATTCCGGTAGGGACGCTGGTGGCCTCGAACAGTCTGTTAACCTGGCAACTGAAAAGTAACCTGTTTTTTGATGCAGAGCGTTACCCAAATATTCACTTTGTCAGCAGTCGCGTGGCCTCACTGGGTGGCGGCAATTACCGTATTTTTGGTGTGCTGACGGTTAAAAATGTCAGCCGGCCAGTCGTGATGCTGGCCTCGCTGGACAGCGGAAAGACAATTGATCCGGCTTCAGGTTCGCTGGCGCTGCATGCCTCCACCGCCATCTCTCGCTCAGCCTTCGGGATGGATCGGCTGGTCGGGGTGGTTGATGATCGCGTCAACATTGCGCTGGCCATTGCCGCGCAGGGCAGAAAGCCGCTGTAGCGGTAACCGCTGAAGGGTCCGATTAACTGAGTGCTGTCTGCAATGTTTCCGCTGTGGCAGCCAGTTGAGCCGGTGGGTTGCGGCCAATCAGCACATATTGATAGCCGTCACGCTTCCACCAGGCCAGCTGCATGCCATGGCGCTTTTCATGGGCGATCGGATTCGCGCTGTCCGGCTCAGGCGAGATACAGAGCGCCATCGGGCCATAATCAGCATGCAGCCAGGCGATCTGCGCTATTGACGTTCTTTCATAGCGCAGGATCCGCACCATTTTCAGTTCAGCCCCTGGCAGGCTGAGTTGCTGTTGATGCAGCTGCAATCCTAAATCGAGTCGGGTACGGTCCAGCCCCCTTTGCAGCATGGCGGCGTCATCAGGCGTATCGGCCAGCGTTTCAGCACTGTAGAGCGACATATAACGCGCCTCCAGATCGCGGATATTCTGGCTTTCATCTTTCTCTTCATCTTCCGGTCTTGCCAGGAAACCGATGCCGCTGCCCACCAGCAAAAAGCTGACAGACGCAGCAATCAGAGCCCGACGGCTGTAGCCTTTGGCTGGCATTGACTCTGGTGCCGTGATGGCTGCCAGTTGCTGTGCCATTCTGGCCTGCGGTGCCTGTTCCAGCAGCGGCGCAAAAGCCTGTTCAAAATCGAGATTACTTTGCTGTAAATGCTCAACCCGTGCCGCCAGTTCGGGATCCCCTGCCATCGACTGCTCAAACTGCACGGCTTCCTGTGGCGTCATCTCACCATCCAGCCAGGCAACGATTGCCTCATCGCGCCACGGTGGCGTAAAAGTTTCCCTGTTCATCTCCGTTTCTCCTGCGGTGCGGGCGAGGTCGCCGGCTGTCTGGCAAGCGTGGCACGTGCGGCGGCCAGACGGCTCATAATAGTGCCAATCGGAACCGAGAGCGTCTCTGCCGCCTCCTGATAGGTCAGACCTTCGACATACACCAGAAACAGTGCATTACGCTGCGCCTCGGGTAAGGCGTTAACCTGTAGCATAATGCGCTGGAAATGGCGGTGGTCGTCGCTGGTGGCGTGGTTATCTGCGGCCAGCAGCGCATCGGGATCCACGAATCCCTGTCCCTGCCGGACCTTTCGCGCCCGTAAATCACTGGCCCAGATGGAGTGAAGGATCGAAAAAAGCCATCGATCAATGCGTGTGCCCGGCGTGAACTGCGCGCTGCGTTCCAGCGCGCGTACGCAGGTTGACTGTACCAGCTCTTCTGCCATGTCACGGTTGTGTGACAGCACATAGCCGTAACGCCAGAGCCGCGTCAGATGTTCCGCAAGGTGCTGACGGATGTCACTGTGAGTGATTTTTCGCTCCTCCCTTCCGCATCAGACCTCGGGGTGGCCATTGATCGCGGCCTGCAGATCGCGATATTCCTCGCAGTCTGTGCCACAAATCCCGGCAATGGTTTTTAACTGTTCGCGCGCCAGATCCGGACGCCCTTTGATCATCCAGGCTTCGCCCAGATATTCACGCACTTTAGCGTAACGGGGATCAAGTGCAATGGCGCGCTGATAATAGCCAATGCCCTCGTCCGTGCGGCCCAGTTTACGGGTAGCGTAACCACGATAGTTCCAGGCTTCGCGGGTATCCTGATTTTTCAGCGTATCCAGCAGGTTCAGCGCCGCCTGATATTCGCCCTTTTTCGCCAGATGCCAGGCATAGCGGGTTTTATCGTCGTCACTCAGCTTGCTGGTCTTCTCAGGCACACAACTTTTAGTGTGACTGTCATAGACCTGACCTTTGGGGCAGTCAGGCGTCTTTTTATCACTGTCATTGTCGCCCATCGCCATACTCAGCGGAGAGTGCAGCATCAGCAGCAGTGCCGGAACGGCAAGCAGAGAAAAACCAGAACGCGTTGTCATAATTTATCCTTATCGGGTCTGTGAGACAGGCGATAAAGCCCGCCGGATGCAGTCCGCTAGCGCGGCGCTGTACGGTAAACAGCTCAGCGCCGGTTTCTATTCGATAAAAATAAAATTATTTTTTGCCAGGGTGCCACGCTGAATCAGAACGGTAGTTTTTCCACCGCACAGAAACGCCGTTCCGCCAGGGAGATCACCGCAGCTTCCGCAATCGCCTGGGCTTTCAGTCCATCCTCAAGGCCAGGAAGATCGTCAACCTGCTCACCGTTCAGCGATCGGATAAACGCATCCAGATGAGCATAGTAAGTTGGCTGCACCCGGCTGAACCAGTCGGGAAACAAGCCTGGCTGCTGAATCTGCGCACCCTGATAGCAGCTGACGCCGCGCTGTGGCTGAGAGGCTGATTCCAGCATCCCGTGCGGTCCCATCACACTGATGCGTTCATCGTAGCCATAGCCGGTGCGGCGGACATTATCGAGCTGTGCCAGCGCCCCGCCCTGCAGCCGCAATAGCAACGTGCTGGTGTCCACGTCGTCAAATTCGCTGATCGAGGGCAGAGCCAGCGCTGCACCCATCGCTGCCACCTCGGTCACCTCCTCTTCAGTCAGCCAGCGCAAGAGGTCAAAAAAGTGGATAGCCTGATCGCGCATCTGCCCGCCGGACGCCTGAAGATAGGCCAGCGGCGGCATGGCTGAGGAGCGGCAGACCATCTGAATCAGTTCCGCCGGGCCGATCCGCCCCTGGCGGAGTTGTTGCTTCAGCTGCTGATGGCTGACATCAAAACGCCGATTAAACCCTACTGTGACCGGCACGTTGTAGGGGAGAACATTAGCCACGGCAGAGCGGGCCCGCTCAAGAGAGAGATCGACCGGTTTTTCACAGTAGATGGCTTTACCGGCGCGGGCTGCGGCTTCCAGTAAGTCAGCATGGGTCGGCGTCGCGCTGGCGATCAGCACCATATCAATCTGCTCATCATTTATCGCCTCGGTGACAGACGCGGCCCGGGCACCAAAGCGGGTCGCAAAGGCGGCGGCGCGCGCGGGTTCTGCATCCGCGACCCATACCAACTCAACTCCGGGGTGCGCCTGAAGATTCGCGGCATGAACTTCACCAATAAAGCCACACCCCAGCAGGGCAACACGTTGCTTTTTATTCATTTTTTGAACTCCATCATAGTCCGGCAGAAAGACGCATCTGCAGGATAACGCTGCGTTTTACACTGGCGGCACGGTGTTTTGAGGTGTTTACCTCAGAGGAGATCGGCATGTCGCTGAAAGAGGTCGCCCGACGGGCAGGTGTGGGACTGGCAACCGTGGATCGGGTGCTCAATGAACGTGGCGGCGTCGCGCCGGAGACGGTTCACAGGGTGCTGCAGGCAGCACGTGAAGTCGGGCTGAAGCGGATCCTGCCGGAGGAGCATCGTCATCCTTGGCAGATAGAACTGCTGCTGAGCAGCAACGATTCGTTTTTCTTTAAGCAGCTGGCACAGGATTTTACTGAGGTTGCCTCGCATCTGGGCTATCGCCGGTTAACGCTGCGCCGCACTTTTGTCCCCGAGGCTCAGCCAGAACGACTGGCAAAGCTTATCAGGCAGGGCGGTGAGACGCGGGATGGTTTGATCGTTTTTGCCCATGAACATCCGGCAATCTATGAGGCGCTGGACCATTGCCACGCGCGTGGCGTACCGGTGATCTCGCTGGTCACCGATTTACCCGGTGCCGCCCGGCTCTGTCATGTGGGGATCAATCAGTTGCAGGCCGGACGTACAGCCGCTCAGCTGATGGGCAAAATGCTGCATCAACCCGGTGAGGTGTTGATGGTCAGTGGGCACCGGGATTACAGCGCGCATCGTCAGCGTATTGAAGGGTTTCGTGACCTGATAACCAGTCGGTTTCCCCATCTTCAGTTACGTGAAGTTCTGGCCGCCCAGGAAAATCGCGACACCCTCAGTAAGTTGCTGGAGAAGCAGCTGGTTCAGAGCGGTCATCTGCAGGGCATTTATAACACCGGGCTGGGGAATACCGAGATCGGGCAGGCGCTGGCACGACATCGTCGGCTGAATCAGTGCATCTGGATCACTCATGAGCTTTACGCCACCACCCGCACGCTGATGGCGCAGCAGAGCGTTGCGCTGACACTGGATCAAAACACCCGGCAGCATGCCCAGCTCGCGCTGCAGCTGATGCTGAATTATCTGGAGCAGGGAGAGAAACCCGATATCTACATTAACGGAAAAGTGGATTTCATCATTTATACGGCAGAAAACTGTCTGTAAAGATTGCCCGTTGTGTCATATCCACCGGTAAAGAAATATGCTTTACCTGCCGTCGATCATTGCATTCAGCACTATTTCCCGCGCGAAGCAGTGCCCGGGAAAGTGGCTCACTGGCTCAGAAGTGCATAGAAAATAGCCTGCCACAGATAATCTGATCGCAGTGACAAGCTGAAACCGCCCCTTTATGTCAGATAAAAAATCTAACTATTATCTAAATATTAAAATATAAATCTATATATGCATTTTTTATGGTTTTAATATTCAGATGCAGAGTAATGACGTTAATATCGTATCCGACTGAACAAACAGCGAAGTGAATCGGGTGAATTAATGTGCGACAGATGTGCGGAAACAGAGCAGGAATAACACTCGCAGTCCTGAACGGTTAGCCATTAAAAGCGTACTTTGCAGAATTGATAAATATCAAAACTTAATGGGTTTTTATCGTCATATTCCTATTGGGTTTCACTTTCTGCCAGGTTGATGCTAAGTTCTCGTCGGTTTAAAACAGGGCAGTATGAAGAACCGTTTCACTGATATTACGGTCACCCTGAATTTTTCCTGCGCCAGTACGGTGCCTGACTAATTAATGAGCGTCTGATTTGGAAAATTGTTTATATCCGGTGCGTACCAGAACTGAGAGAGTGCTGCACGCGGTGGTATTCGAAGTTGTCGCTAATGTGCTGGTTTTCTTTATCCTGATTATTTTTACCTCCGCAGCACCATCGCAGTCGTTGTTGCTTACATTGGTCTCATCGACTCTGGCTATGGGATGGAACTACCTGTTCAACCTGATGTTTGACAGTGTTCAGCTAAGAACAGGATTTAAAAAGAACTTGCGAATGAGATGCCTCCATGCCGTTCTGTTTGAAGCGGGTCTGTTATTAGTGTTAATCCCCTTTGCAGCATGGTGGCTGGATATTACGCTATTCTCAGCGTTGAGACTTGAATCCGGACTGGTGCTATTTTTTCTGACCTATGCTTTTCTGTTCAATTTGTTATGGGATTGGGGAAGATCAGCAAAATCAATGAAGATATTAAATTAATGTATCATGCCATTAAAATTTACTTTCAGAAATTAACCTTTCGCTTAGCCGGCTAATGGAACTTCGCGTGCGAGTGATCGCGCCCGAATGTATCCGATGCGTAAGGAAACAAGTATATCTGGTGTCAGGAGCCGCTTACTCTCGCCTGGCAGCATTGATATAACGGCGCGTCTGCATAAATTAAGTTCAGACTGCGTATAAGCTCATTTCACAGGTTAAATCAGCAAGAATATTATGGACAAAGTCTACTATCTGAATAAGTTAAGGAACTGCCCGTCAACCGATATTCTGGATATCGTAACAAGCTATATGCGGAAAAAACTTCCTGGTGACGACCTCTCTTCATTTGAAGGCGCTTACGATCATCGTAAAGCCGAACTAATAATGAATGAAACCTACAGTGAAGTTCCTTCAGAAGTATGGAGACTGGTGTGCTGAGGCGAAAAAAGGAGGGCAGGATCACTCATAACCCATTATCTGCTGAGGGCTGATCACCCTGCAGATCATCAATTCCTGATAATCCTGGCGCGATGCATTTTGATCTCCGTCGGGCAGAATCGGTGAACAGATAAATCAGAGCATCACCTTTAGTGCTGTGATGCTCTGTCATTCTCAACAAACGCACGACATACAGCGATGTAAGAAATAGTAAGACAAACCTACCAGGCCACTGTAAACCGTTTTAAATATGACGCCAAAACTGGCTTCGTCTGTCATATTCAGAGAAAGCTCGTACTAATAATGCCTTCCGGACTCACACGACTACGATAATGATTATCTGTTCAGGCGATATGCTGCCAATTTAACTCATGCTCCACCAGCACCGATCCCGGAACGGCAAATCGTGTCAGGGTGATAAAAAAGCTGCTCAGTCGTTAAGCAAGGGTGTATTAAGCTGATTCAGATGATGCAATACCATTACTTTTAAATGTTGTTCGCCCGAACAGGGAGCATGCAGGCGAACAAAACGGGAATTCATTTCAGATGGTCACGATGATACAGAGCCCACTGCTCAATCCTTTCTCCAGAGGGTAGCAGGCAATAGGTTGTTATACCTGCCGAAGATTTTTCCTGGACCTGCTGACCACCGCGATTAACGCAATATTCACTGGCTGGATTACGCATTGTTAAACGCTGCGGTTCCTTGCTGTGCGGTGTGCAGGCGATAAGTAGTGAAGCCAGTAACATCAGTGAAACTCCTGCTAACCTGTTTGTGACGAACATAAAACCTCTCTTAACCTTATTTTTGTGAATTAAGCATTTACTCTCCAGTGGTGTAATTAAATCTGATAGCACAACAACGACTTTATCAGGAATCCTCCTTTCTTCGGCCACATGTTAACCTCAGGGGTGACAATCATCATGTTTCCATTCTGCACTCACCACTATGGGTATCGATGCATAATTATAGCGTGCTGCCACTAAACCCTCGCTTAACAACCTCACGCGACACATAAGCAGATAGACCTTTAATGCAGTGATTAAAAAATGAATAAAGCCAAAATTAGAATGCATGTGAAGATAATTAACAAAAACCCCATTATTACAATCGATGCATTATCTTAATTTTTAATGGAAATTCCTCGCGAATAGGGCATCGCCTTTAACGTTTACTTAAAACAGGCACACTTGCGATGCCTTTACATAAATCCTTTTCCCGCTGCATAATCCCGCAACATTTGTATGCGCACTGCCATTAATGGGATCAATAAAACCTACAACTTATTGGTATCGCTTAAATATCGCTGCTGCTTAACACCTGAATAACAACTCATGATTCAGGTGCCATTTAACGATCACACTATCAATAAATTCTTAAGGAAGAGTGACTGAGATGAATAATAAATTCCCGCGAAATAAAATCGCAAAAGCATTAATGCTGGCAAGTGGGATGGGGGTTGTGCCTCTGATTAGCTATGCTGCAGTCATCGGAAGCCAGACAGGCAATGAGATCATCTTAACTGATGGCACCACGCTGATTGCCGACCAGTCATCTGGCGACGGTTATTATGGCATCCTGGTTAATGGCGCTACCGCCGCAACGGTTACCATCGGCAGCGGCAGCACAGTTCGCGTGACAGATGCTGAACGTTATGCAAAAGGGATTTTTATTGAAGCGGCAAACAGTGAATTTACTGCAGATAAGTTAACCCTCACCGTTTCCGGTAAAACAGCGGTCGGCATTGAGTTCGGCGGAAAAAATGTAACCGCCAGTTTAGGATCAGGTTCCTCGGTCACCACGGTAGCATCAGGTGATTCTTTCGCCGAGGGCGTCGTTGTCAGCAATAGTTCCTCGCTGCAGGCAAATAACCTGCAAATAAGCACCCAGGGCACTGGCGGAACGGCTCTGCGCGTCAGTGGTTACGGAAGTCACGCCAGTCTGGGCGACGACAGTAATTTACAGACGAATGGTCTTAACAGTAATGCCGTTCAGGTTGATAACCTGACCGGTGAGTCGATTAATGGCGTGGCCACGTTGAAAGCAAATGCATTGACGATCAACACCCTTGGCAATAATTCGCAGGGTATTAATATCCAGGATAATGGTTCGATTGATCTGGGCAGCAACTCGACCATTATTACCACTGGGGATCTTTCTGCTGGCATCTGGAGCTGGGGTGAGCTGAAGGCCGATCATCTGACAATCAGTACTGCGGGTGAGACCTCTGCAGGTCTGTCAGGCCGTGACAACAGCCTCTCAAACATTGGTGCTGGTAGCGTGATCTCCTCTGATCAGACTGGCGGCATTGTGGCTATGGGCGACAATGCCATCGTTAACTTCATTGGCAGTGAAGAAGAACGCAATACGGTCTATTCAGCAGGTTTTTATGGCGTATCCGCACAGTCAACCGGCGCAACCATTAATCTGCAGAACACCGATATTATGATGAAAAATGTGGATACCATGACCCTGGGTATTTGGTCCACAAGCGGTGGCACAGTTAACGGTGATGCAGTGACCATTACCGGCCCGGAGAATGCTACAGGTGTCTACGCCATGGCTGGTGGTAAAGCGAATCTTACGGGTGATTTGACCATTGATATGGGCTCCCCGGATGGGATAGCCATGGCTACGCAATATGATGATGGTTATGCAGCAGGTGTCATTACCACCGACGGAAAAGCGCAGATCGTTGGTAGCGTTTTATCCCGGGCCGGACTCATCGACCTCAATCTGACATCGGGTTCACTCTGGTCTGGCAGCGCCAGCAGCGATAACGTCAATAATGGCCATCTGAACGTTAATCTGACCGACAGCACCTGGAATGTATCGCGAACATCCAATGTCGATAATCTGACATTGAGTAACTCGCTGGTTGACCTCTCTGCAGCCTCGGATGACGCAACCTATTCAACATTGACTATCGCCAACCTCAGCGGCAGCGGCGACTTCGCCTTGCGCACCAATCTGGCAGGCGATGGTGCTGGCGTGAATAACATTGGCGATAAAGTTGTGGTGACAGAGAGTAGTTCCGGTGATTACGGTCTGACCATACAGAACCGCGGCAGTGCCGTCACCACTGGCAACGAAGTACTGACTGTGGTTGAAACGACTGATGGCATCGCCACCTTTAAAGGCAACGCCGACGTGGAACTTGGTGGCTATGTTTACTCGGTCAATAAGCAAGGCAACAACTGGGTACTCTCCTCACCTAAAGCACCAGAAACCCCTGAAGCAGATGATCCGGCCGTTATCCCTGCGGATGAGCCTGCCGCGACTCCTGCTAATGAACCTGCCGCGACTCCTGCTAATGAGCCTGCCGCGACTCCAGCCGATAACGGTGGCACGGCGCCTGCCGGGCAAGACAACGCAACTTCCCCCATTACCAGCACGGCCAACGCAGGGGCTAACTTCCTCAACACTGGCTATCTGATGAACTATGCCGAAATGCAGACGCTGATGCAGCGTATGGGTGATGTTCGTCAGGGGAAGACAGCCGGAAATGTCTGGCTGCGCGCTATAGATGGACGGTTCAGCGGCTTTGATAATGGCAAGCTGAGCCGTTTCAGCCTGAACTACACCGGTTATCAGTTTGGGGTCGATAAACGTTTGTCCGATGAAATTCCGATCTATCTGGGCCTGTTCATGGGGGTAACTGAAGGATCGCCTCATTACCAAAATGGTAACGGCAACATCCGTTCTGAGCATTATGGCTTCTACACCACCTGGGTAAATGATGCCGGTTTCTATGTTGATGGCGTTGTGAAAGTCAACCGGCTAAGGAATCAGTTCAATGTTCACGATACACAGAATAACCAGGTATCCGGTAACGGTGTCTCTTCAGGTCTGAGCGGATCGCTTGAGGCGGGCAAAAAGTTCAGCTTCTCTGATCGGCTGGCAGGTTTTTATCTTGAACCACAACTACAGCTGACAGCAGGTCATCAGGATGGTGCTTCCGTAGGTGCGTCTAATGGTCTCAATATCACACTTTCAAGCTACAAATCACTGATGAGCCGGGCAAGCGTGCTGGCAGGGTATGAAATCAATCAGAGCAATTACAAACTCAACACCTATGTAAAAACGGGTGTAATGCGCGAGTATGCCGGGGATGCTGCTTATGCTCTGAACGGATCAAATGAACGTCTTTCCTTTAAAGGAAATGGCTGGAATAACGGCGTCGGCCTGAGTGCCCAAATCAGCAGCCATACGCTCTTCCTGGAGGCCGATATGGTAGACGGAAAACGTTTTAACCAACGTCAGGTTAATGCTGGCTACCGTTTTAGTTTTTAGAATCAACGTGCAGCAAGCGCTCGTATAACAGGAGGTGTTAATGAAAAAAACATTATGGATGCTGCTGGCCTTGATCTGCTCAGGATCCGCTTTCGCACGGCAGGAGTCCACCATCGCAGAAGCAAAAAACATGCGAGACGAACGTCATGTTACCCTTACCGGTACGATTAGTGGACGGGCTGACGATGACCACTACTGGTTACAGGACTCAACGGGTCGTATCCGTATTGATGTCGACGAGGATGACGAAGACGACAACGGCTTCCTTATTGGTAAAAAGGTACGGATAACGGGTGAGGTAGATCGCGATGACGGCCATAGCGAAATCGATGTTGATCGGCTCTTCATTCTGAAATAATTCCGGACTTCTGTGTAAAAAAGCCAGCTATAGCGCTGGCTTTTTTACATTCAGGGCAGGTTTTACTTTTCGCGAAACGCTTCCTGTACGCGCAACAGAGGACGCAACAGATATTGCAGCAGGCTCTTCTCGCCCGTACGAATATCAACGGTGGCCGTCATACCGGGAATCACCCGTAGTTCCTGACTGCCGCTTTTCGTCAGCGTATTATTTTCCGTTAATACCATCACCCGGTAATAAGTATCATCGACGCCTGGCCTGCGGGCAGCTTTACTCTCCTCATCTTTTAGCGCGCCCGAACTGATACTTTGAACATGTCCGGTCAGGCCGCCATAAATCGAATAGTCATAGGCAGAAATTTTTACCACAGCTTCCTGACCGGGCGCCAGAAAAGCCACATCAGAGGGCCGGATACGGGTTTCCACCAGCAGCTGGTCATCCAATGGTGTCACCTCCATTATTGCGGCACCAGGCTGGATCACACCGCCAAGCGTATTGATTTTAATACTGTTAACAATGCCTCGTACTGGCGTGCGGACTTCAGTACGCTCAAGCGTATCATGGCGGCCATGGGCAGTTTCCTGCAGGCTTGTCATCTCAACATCGACTTTGGACAGTTCATCGTTAGCCTCGTTACGGTAGCGGTTTTTTCGCTCGGTAATTTGCAATTCGGCATCATTCATCTGACGCTCAAGTTTCAGAACCTCAGTTTTTGACAGCAGCGATCTGGCTGAGAGCTGTCGCGCCATTTCAAGCTCTTTCTGCAGCAATGTTTTTGACTTCAGATAGCCTTCAATTGACTCATTTACCGCCCTTTTGCGTAGTTTCCAGGCATCGGTTTCACGGGTAACCAGTTCAGGTACTTTCATGACCTCTGGCGGGAACACAAGCTCGCTGCCGGTCGCTTCTGCTTCAAGACGCGCGGCCTGGGCTTTCAGTGCCAGCAGGCGGTTAGCGCTTTCGCGGAAGGAGGCTTCGGCGCGCGTGGGATCGATTTTGGCCACAACCTGACCTTTTTCAACCGTATCGCCTTCATGCACCATTAACTCCTGCAAAATACCGCCCTCAAGGCTTTGCAAAACCTGTTCGCGGGAACTGGGAACAATTTTGGCTGACCCGGTTGTCACCTCTTCGATGTTGAAATTGGCGGCCCAGACGATTACCAGCACCATTAACGCCACGCTGCCCCAGGCAATAAATAGCCAGCCTTCCCAGCGATCCTGACGGGCGGCCCTCACCATGTCACTGGCTGTATGTTCGGTCAGGCGCTTTTGATCAACGTTTTTATCAGGGGACAGGCTGCTCATACTGTTACCTCGCCAGATTGTGGCTGACGCTCTGTGCTTATCTCAACGCCAGCATGTTTCGCTGCGTTACGCAGCACCGATGCGGCCGGGATCTTCCCGCTGTTTAATAAACCGATAATCTCTTCACGCGGCCCATCAGCTACTTTGATGCCTTCATCCATCACAATCACCCGATCAACATATTTCAGCACTGCAGGACGGTGGGTCACGATAATCACGGTTCGGCCTTCCATTGCCGGGATGAGCGCCTGCAGGATAGTGCGTTCCGACCCCATATCCATCCCCGATGTAGGTTCGTCCAGTAGCAGAACATCCGGATTCGACAGAATGGCGCGAGCCAGGGCTATCGCCTGCTTTTGTCCGCCGGAAAAGTTTTCACCACGCTCACTGACAGGCATACCAAAGCCCATGGGATGGGCCGCGACAATATCACTCACCCCGGTCATTTTTGCAGCGGCCATCAGTTCTTCGTCGCTGGCATAGGGTGCTCCCATCATCAGGTTGTCACGCAGCGAACCATACATAAAACGTGGTTCCTGATTGACCAGCGCGATACGCGTCCGTAATTCCACCGGCTCGACCTGGCCTATATCTACGCCAGCAATGGTGATCGTGCCTGTTGTGGGTGGATATAGCCCAACCAGCATGCGCAGCAGCGAAGATTTACCGCTGCCCATTTTGCCCAGTATGGCAACCCGCTCGCCCTGACAGAACCGGACATCTAGCTGCTCAACGATGGCAGGTAAATCGTCTTTATAACGTAATGAAACGCCCTGACAGACAATCCCGGTCTGGCTGCCCTGGGGAAGCTGCACATAAACCTTCTCATTATCGCGTTCAGCAGGGGCCTGCATCACTTTATTGAGGATGGCCAGCGAGGTTTTTGCCTGCTGAATACGCAATCCCAGCGCGGCAAGCGTTGCTATGGGCATTATGGCGCGCCCCATCAGGGTCATAGTGGCAATGATGCCTCCCATTGAGATATCACCATCACCGACCAGATAAGCACCCCAGACCAGCAGAATAACGGTACCAAACTGCTGGGTCGTCTGAATGACGCTTGAGCCCATAGTGGCAAGGAACCGCGATTTCATATTCACTGCAGAGAGTTTTACGCTGGCAACATCGTGTTTAGAGGCGACCAGGTTTTCAGCACGCAGAACTTTGATGGTCTCAAGATTATCCAGTGATTCAATAACCAGACCGTAACGGTTACTGCCTATTTTCATTGACTCTTCAGCGTGGCGTTTCAAAGGGATCTGCATCAGCAGCACCATCGCCACGATGACCACTAATATCAGGATCACACACCAGACCAGTGGCCCGGCAACCAGATGGATTACAACCAGGAAGAGTAAAACAAAGGGTAAGTCAGCAACCGTCGTTAAAGCGGCTGACGTAGTAAGCTCGCGGACGCTGTCAAAGCTTTGCATGACATTGCCAAATGCACCGCTGGATTGGGCTCGACCCGACATTTTGCCGTTCAGCACGTGACGAAAAAGTTGTGCGCCCAACACCAGATCGATCTTTTTACCGGCGCGATCGGTAATCCAGGCCCGACCCAGCCGTGCAGCCAGTTCAAACAACAACGCCAGACTCACGCCGATAGCCATCGTCCAGAGTGTTACGTAGGTCTGGTTAGGCAGTACCCGGTTATAAACCGTCATGGTGAATACGGACATCGCCAGAACGAGCAGGTTAATAACGACTGACAATGCGGCGGCTTCAAAGATATAACGTTTGAATCCCCACAAAGTATTCCAGAACCAGTGCCCTTTACCGACATGGACAATGTCATCGGCACGATGATCAAGATAAGACTTAGGTCGCAGCAGCAGCAACTCGCCGCTATAGTGCTGAGCCAGGCGAGCGAAATCGACCTCAACAGGCTGGCTGCCCAGTGCGGGATCGATAATGGCGCACTTCTTTTCGCTACACTGTGTCAGCACGCAGTAGCCCGTTTCCAGACGCATGATGGCGGGGAGAACAAAGCTTTTCACATCCGTCAGGTCAATCTTCTGCCAGGCAGCACTCATGCCGCGGCTCAGCAGCGTGCGCAATGCCCAGTCATTCTGGGCGCTGATATCAGCGTCTGGTGGAAATGCAGGCATACCCACACGTAAAGCATTTAGCGTAAGCCGGACGTCAAACAGGCGCAGTGCGCTTTGCAGTGCAACCAGCAAAGTCTCCTGCGTATCTGATGGCGATCTGGATAACACTCTGTTTTCAGCATTCAGTTCAGAGCCAGCAGGCTCAAATTGTATATCAGTCACAATGGCGTCCCCTGGACAACTAATTCATTCTGGTCTGGCGGCAAAGCATGACAGCGGCCAGAAATACTCGTTTTTTACGTCAGCGTGATTAGTGCACCGCTTCGATGGTATTCGCTGGTAAAGCGTTAACCTTCTGCACCAGTTGGCTGGTTTTACCCAGTGCCGCAACGATGTTCCATTGCGCAGCCAGGTACTGCATCTGCTGCTCCTGATAACTTGCGAGACTGGTGTAATAGTCGGTAGCAAACGAGATTAAATCCGTTAACGGACGCTGCCCCGCGAAGAACTGTACTTCCCCCGCTTTCCAGGTTTTTAACGCGGTTTCTGACTGTCTCTGTAATGCATTGAGCTGGCGTTCACGAAGCGGTAAGGAGACCCACAGCTGATCCAGTTGCTGTTTCAATGTCCGGAGTGTTGCATCCTGATCCGCCTCTGCGGCAATGAGTCGCTGAGTTTCAGCTTTGGCATTTGCCCTGCCAGCCCCACCATCCCAAAGATTGATATCGCTGCTCACCTGTAACGTCACCGCTTTAAACGGTTCCATTTCACCGTTGCGCTTTGGACTGTCCATACTCAGTTGCACACTCCATTTCGGCCTGTTCCACTTAGAGGCCAGATCCACTGCGGCTCTCGCCTCCTCTTTACGCTCGCGTGAGACCGCCCAGTTGGGATTTTCTTTCAGTACCTGTTGTGCCTGTGCCAGTGACGCGGGCAACAGACCCGCTTTTTTCAGATCGGGCAGGCCTCTGGTGATAACAATCTCGTGGTTCAGCAGCGAGCTGAGTTGCTGCTGCGCTTGTATATAGGTGGTGTAGCTCATTTCACGACTGGCAATCACCGAATTGAGGCGAGTCGCAACCTGATTGATCTCAGAAGCTCTGCCGCTATCAATACTGGCAATATTCTTTACCCGATTAAGCAGATCCTGCAGTGCGTTAATTTCTTTATCCAGCACAGCGACAACTGTGGCATTAGTGGCTGCAGAGGTAAAAAGAGAAAGCACCTGCTCGTTGAGATTTTCGCGCGTGACATTTACCTGAGCCTGCTGCATGGAATAAGCTGCCTGCTTTCCGGCAACGCTCGCATCAGTACGTCCGTGATCGTAAAGTAATTTACTTACAGTGATATGCGGGGAGACCGGGTTATTCTCATAACCGGGTTGACCTGAATATCCTGATGCGCTGATACCCGTGCTGACCTGAAAACCATCAGCGGCTTTTGCCTGATCGATATCATACATAGCACCGGTGCTGTTTGATAAAGCAGACTTTACCGATGGATGGTCGGCTGTCATACGAATCATTTCAATAAAGTCCGTTGCATGGGCATTTAACAGGGGATTAAAAAATAGCAATCCCGCAATTAAACCATGCAGCGAACATCTGGATTTTGTAGTAAACAAGTTTTTTTTCATAGTTAACTCAAAATAACAAATAAAGTGGGATGGCTAATTTCCTCTGTCGCTAATTCAATCCTGCGACCGGAACTGTTTTAACCGCCCGACATGTCATATGGCAACGTTAATTCTGCTAAAAAGAAATATTTAGGTTTTACATGCTGCTCACATGTCTTTATTTATTTTTTTCATCTGTGCAATCAGATCTGGGGCTCACCTGATGGGCCTGCCTTAAACAGGCCCATCAGGTGAGTTTGATGTGAAAAAAAGCTGGCGATGACCGAAGTCATCGCCAGTTCTATCAGATAACGTTTAAGCCATGCTGGATTAACAGCTTGACAGTGGTGTCATCATTATTGGTATAGACGTCATAATTAACGCCATTTTCAGTTTGTGCGGCTGAAGCCGTCCATTCTGATTTTCCAATATTAACGGTATCAGTTGCATTACTATTGTTTGAACTTCCCACATCTCCCGTAATATGTAATGTGTTCGCTTCACTACCATTATCTTTAGTAATTTCGAGCACATCGCTGGCGCTGATAAATAATGTTTGCGCCGTGTTATTACCCAGATGGATAGCTTCAATTCCACTAATTTTGCCTGATACCGTTCCGAGTTCTAAATCGTTATTAGAATCCCAGACCAGCGTATCGTGACCTTCTCCTCCTTTCACACTGCTAAAATGAGTACTGTTAATGACGATAGTATCATCGCCCTCTTTTGCATCGACGGAATTCGCGCCGCGTGCATCCAGTACATCATTACCTGAAGTGCCATTAAGATCGTACTGAGCAGGTTGATACTCAATATGCGTCGATCCCGTTTCAGACGTCAGTCCCAGTGTCTCGTTCAGATCAACTAAGCGGCCTTTTATTGCTGAGCCATCGCCGTCGCCCACGCCCTGATCGGTCCAGGTCACGTAGAGCTGACCGCCCGCCAGGAAGGTCGCATCGACTTCAACCTGCTCACCATAGGTCAGCTGGTTGATCTGGATCTGCTGACCCACTTTATTACCCGCAGCATCAAAGTACTGTGCGTAGATACCGCTGGTACCTGCACCCGGCGCGATGTCGGTTGTTGACAGGAAAACGGCAATAAAGCTGCCGTCAGCCTGACTGACCACCCTCGCCATGTGCTGATCGCCAGCCGTCGTGGTGTTGATCAGGAACTCGCTGGTCAGCGCCGTACCGTCTGCCGCGTAGATGCGGCCCCAGACGCTGTAACCATTCTGATCCGGTCCGCTGGTATCGTTAGAGTCCCAGGTCACCACGTAGTTACCGTTTTGCAGCGCACTGACTGCGGATGACGCCTGATTGTTAGTCAGGGTCTGGTTCGCTACGAAGCTGCCTGTTACAGCATGCGTTGACGGATCATAAACTGACACACCAACATCATATCCGGTGGCTTTAATCGCATAAGTAATCGCAACCTGGCCATTTTCCAGCGTTGTAACAGATGGCAACGGCTCCCATTCAGGAATGATGGCATTTGCGTTCAGGGTCGTGGTTGCCAGCACGGTCTCCGCCGTGACCGGCGTGCCGTTTGCGTCATACTGACGGCCATAAACCGTCCAGTTGCCGTTCAGGCTCGCTTCCCAAACCACCAGATAACCGCCGTCTTCCAGCGAAGTGATCACCGGAACGCGCATTTTGCTGGCGGCGGTGCTGGAGTCCACATTGTACTCTGCGCCATTAGTCACGACGCCGTTCACGTTACCCGCACCGTCGTAGCTGTAGGTATAGCCCTGACCCTTGATATGCGCACCGGAATCCGTGCTCCACACCACCTGGAAAGTGCCATCTGACAGCACGGTAACCTGCGGCGTGATCTGGTCGCCCGCTGTGGTGGTGTTCACCGTGAACTCCGCCCCGACCGGCTGGCCTTTCGCATCCAGCAGCTGACCCTTGACGCAGCTGCCGGAGCCGTCTCCGCTCGCCGACTGCCACACCACGATGGCGCCGCCGTC